>NZ_JAALED010000290.1:0-5203 GCF_014145155.1 Dietzia sp. B19
CGATGTGTGCGGAACGCTCTTCTCGTTGGGGCGGGACCGGACCGGTGGGGCGGCCCGACCGGGGGCTACTTCTCCAGGGCGTTGACCACCGTGAGCTCACCGTCGGAGTGCGAGACGCGGATGCGCTTCTTGTCGAGCTTGCCGACGGAGGTCTTGGGGATCTCGTCGACGAACGCGAACTTCTCCGGCACCTGCCACTTGGCCATCCTGGACTCGAGGTGCGCGCGCAGGTCCTCGACGTCGGGGTCGGCCACGCCCTCCTTGACCACGATCGTGGCCAGCGGGCGCTCGTCCCACTTGGGGTCGGGGATCCCGATCACGGCCGCCTCGGCCACGGCTGGGTGCTCGAGGAGGTAGTTCTCCACCTCCACGGAGGAGATCCACTCGCCGCCGGACTTGATGATGTCCTTGGCACGGTCGGTGAGCTGCAGGAACGCCTCGGGGCGGACGTAGCCGACGTCGCCGGTGCGCAGCCAGCCGTCGTCGAACGAGTCGGAGTTCTCCACCTTGTAGTAGCTGCCCGTGATCCAGGGGCCGCGCACCTGGAGCTCACCCACGGACTCGCCGTCCCAGGGCATTTCCTGGCCGGCGTCGTCGACGATCCGGGCCTTGACCCCCGCGATGAACCGGCCCTGCGTGGTGCGCAGGTCGAACTGCTTCTCCTCCGGCAGGTCCGCCTTCGGCCGCGACAGCGTGCCGATGGGCGAGGTCTCCGTCATGCCCCACGCGTGGATGATGTTGATCCCGTAGTTCTCCTTGAACTTGCGGATCAGCGCGGGCGGGCAGGAGCTGCCGCCCACGACCACGGCACGGAAGCTCGACATGTCGATCGGGTGATCGACGCTGTACGCGTCCACGGCCTGCCAGATCGTGGGGACGGCGGCGGCCAGGGTCGGCCGCTCGGAGGCGATCATCGCGGCCAGCGGCTCGGGCTGCAGGAAGCGCTCGGGCATGAGCAGTGAGGCACCCACCAGGAACGCCGCGTACGGCAGCCCCCACGACATCGCGTGGAACATGGGGACGATCGCCAGCACGTTGTCGTCGAGCGAGATGTCCATCCCGTCCGACATGCACACCTGCATCGAGTGGAGGTAGATCGACCGGTGCGAGTAGACGACGCCCTTCGGATCGCCCGTGGTGCCCGAGGTGTAACACATCGCGGCGCCGGAGTTCTCGTCGACCTCGGGCCACTCGAACTCGGTGGGCTGGGCCGCCAGAAGCGCCTCGTAGTCGTGCACCTGCACGCCCTCCGGGGCCTCGAGGTTCGCCGCACCGCCGCCGGTGACGATCACGTGCTCGACGGTCGAGAACCGCGGCAGCAGGGGCTGCAGGAGCGGGATCAGGCTCGGGTCGACGATGACGACCTTGTCCTCGGCGTGGTTGGCCACGAACTCGAGCTGGTCCGGGAACAGCCGGATGTTCAGGGGGTGGAGCACCGCGCCCATCGACGGGATGGCCAGGTAGGCCTCCATGTGCTCCGAGTTGTTCCACTGGAACGTCGCGACGCGCTGGTCTGCGTCGATCCCGAGCGAACGCAGCCCGTGGGCGAGCTGGGCCGCCCGCTTCCCGAGTTCGCCGAACGTGACTTTCCGCGGGCCCTGATCGGTCCAGGTGGTGACGACCGCGTCCGAGTGGACGGTCGCGCCGAACGTCAGGATGGTACTGATGTTCAGCTGTTCCGGCTGCATGGTGCTGCGCATGCGAGGGGCTCCTCACTCAGGGGGGTGTCGGGGGTCACTTCTGGACACAACCCTACCTGCCGTCGAGGGCGTCGAAGACCTCCTGGACCGTCTTCATGGCCGAGAGGGCCGCCGGCGCCCCGCAGTACCCCGAGGCGTGGATCACGGCCTCGGTGATCTCCTCGCGGGTGAGGCCGTTGGTCAGGCCGCCGCGCACGTGACCGGCCAACTCGGCGTTCGCCCGCAACGCCACGAGCATGCCGATGTTCAACAGGCTGCGGTCGCGGCGCCCGAGTCCCGGGCGGTCCCAGATATTCCCCCACACGTTCTCGGTGACCACGTACTGGAGGGCCTCGGAGGCGGTCCCCTCGGCCCGGCCCATCGCGCGGTCCACGAAGGCGTCGCCCATCACCCCGCGCCGGGTCGCGAAACCCCGCGACCGGAGTTCCGCGGCCGAAGGCCCCTCGCCTGAACCGTTCGTCGTCGTCATCTCGTGGTCCTTCCTGTCGGTGGGTGTCGGAGGGTGGTCACGGCCCATCCTGCCGTCGACCCGGGGGTCGGCTACCCTCGGAGGGTCCGGCTCCCCCGCCGGACACCCGTGGTGCCCGGCGGAAGTCGGTGTGAATCCGACGATGCCCGCGCAACTGTGATCCCGCCCCGAGCGGGCGCGCCGGGTCGGCCGGTACCGCGGCACCGTACGAACTGACCTCGCACGAAGGACGGTTGCGTGCCGCGGCGTCCGCGTCGCTGCCGAGCTGCTTTCGTCCTGGCGATCCCCGGAGGATGTCATGCACCTGTCTCGAGCCCGGACCACGCCCCGAGCCCGCTCCCGGTTCGCCGCCGTCCTCACCGCAGTCGCGCTGATCGCCTCAGCCTGCTCCGGGGCGGACGACCCGGAGGCAGACCAGACCGGCGGCGCCGCCGCCTCCGGCGAGCCGCAGGCGATCATCTCGCTCAGCCCCACCACCACCGAGATGCTCTACGCCGTGGGTGCCGGCGACCGGGTGGTCGCGGTGGACGAACGCTCGAACTATCCCGCCGATGCGCCGGTCACCGACCTGTCGGGCTACACCCCGAACCTCGAGGCGATCCTCGGGTACCAGCCGGACCTGGTCGTGGCCACGGACGACACCGGCGACATCGTCTCCGGTCTCGAGAGGTCCGGGGTCGAGGTCCTGCTGCTCCCCGCCGCACGGACCCTGGACGACACCTACACCCAGATCGAACAGGTCGGCGCGGCCACCGGCACGGTCGGCGAGGCCGCCGAGCTGGTCTCGCGGATGCGGGGCGAGATCGACGAGATCGTGGCCTCGGTCCCCCGGCGTGAGACCCCGCTGACCTACTTCCACGAGCTCGACGACACCTACTACACCGTCACCGACGACACGTACATCGGCGAGGTGTACTCCCTGTTGGGGCTGACCTCCATCGCGACCGGCGAGGACGCCTACCCGCAGCTGTCCGAGGAACTGATCCTCGAGGCGGACCCCGACCTGGTGATGCTCGCCGACGGGCAGTGCTGCGGGATCACCCCGGAGGTCGTGGCCGAGCGTCCCGGCTGGGGCGAGCTCGCCGCGGTCAGGCAGGACCGCGTCTTCGTGGTCGACGAGGACCTGGCCAGCCGGTGGGGCCCGCGCGTGGTGGACTTCATGCGTGAGGTGGCCGGGATCATCTCCACACTGACTGTGAACGACTCACAGCCCGAGAGGGAACCTGCCTCGTGACCCGTGCGTCGCCCCGCCACGCCCTGGTGTTGGGCGGAGCGACAGTGCTCTTCCTCGTGGCGCTGGTGGCGGGCACGCTGGTCGGTCCCGCCGACCTCACCCCGCGGGGAGTCCTGCTCGAGCTGGTCGGGCGACTGCCGTTCGTGCACGTCGACTCGGGGTTCTCGCCTCGCCAGCAGGTGATCCTGTGGGAGATCCGGATCCCGCGGGTCGTGCTCGGCGGGATCGTCGGCGCGATGTTGGCGATCGCCGGCGCGACCTATCAGGGCGTGTTCCGCAACCCGCTCGCCGACCCCTATCTCCTGGGTGTCTCCAGCGGCGCCGGGCTCGGCGCGACGCTGGCGATCGTCGTGGGCGGGGCCATGGGTTCGGCGATGGTGCCCCCGGCGGCGTTCGTCGGCGGCATGATCGCGGTGATGGCCACCTACACCCTCGGCCGCAGTGTCGGTGGCGGTCGGACCGAGGTCGTGATCATCCTCGCGGGAGTCGCGGTCGCCGCGTTCGCGAGTGCCATCCAGACCTTCTTCATGCAGCGCAACGACGAGACCCTGAGGCAGGTGTACTCGTGGATGCTCGGCCGGCTCACGACCAGCGGCTGGTCCGAGGTGCTGACCGTGCTGCCGTACGTCCTGGTCTCGGTCGCGGTGATCGCCCTGTTCCGGCGCACCCTCGACGTGATGGCGGTGGGTGACGTCGAGGCCTCCACCCTCGGCATCGCCCCGGCCCGGGTGCGGCTGGTGCTCATCAGCGTCGCCACGCTGGGCACCGCCGCGGTCGTGTCCGTGAGCGGCCTGATCGGGTTCGTCGGCATCGTGATCCCGCACGCCGTGCGGATGGTGATCGGCCCGGGCCACCGGTTGCTCCTACCGCTGTCCCTACTGGTCGGCGCGAGTTTCCTCGTCCTGGCCGACATCGTGGCCCGCACCGCGGTGAGCCCGGCCGAGCTGCCGATCGGGGTCGTGACGGCGGCGATCGGGGCCCCGTTCTTCCTGTTCGTCCTGCGTCGGAGCCGGGGGCTCATATGACCTCCACCCCGGACGCCGGCGAAGCCCTGTCCTGCCGCGGTCTCCATGTGGCCCGTGACGCCGTGCCCGTCCTTCACGGGATCGACCTGGTCGTGCCCACCGGGACCTGGATCTCCCTGGTCGGGCCGAACGGCTCGGGCAAGACCACGCTGCTCTACGCCATGGCCGGGCTCATCCCGTCCCGTGGGGAGGTCGAGGTCATGGGTCTGTCGCCACGGAGGGCCGGGCGACGGCGGGTCGCCCGGATGGTGGCGCTCATGCCGCAACGCCCGGTCGTGCCCGAGGGCGTGAGCGCACGGGAGCTGATCCGGCTGGGCCGCACACCCCACATCCCCCGCTTCGGCACCGAGTCGCCCCACGACCACGAGGTCGTCGAGGGAGTGATCGACAGACTCGCGCTGCACGACCTCGCCCCGCGCATCGCGACCACGCTGTCCGGGGGCGAGCTCCAGCGGGTGGTCCTGGGCCGGGCGCTGGCACAGGAGCCCCGGGTGTTGTTGTTGGACGAGCCGACGAGCGCCCTCGACATCGGGCACCAACAGCAGGTTCTCGAGCTGGTCGACTCGATGCGACGCGAGAGCGGACTCACCGTGGTGGCCGCCATGCACGACCTCACCTCCGCGGCGCACTACGGCGAACGCGTGGTCCTGCTCGACGAGGGCCGGATCGTCGCCGACGGCACCGGGGAGGACGTGCTCACCGTCGAACGGGTGGCGGAGGTGTACGACGCCCGCGTCGAGGTCCTCGACCGCCCCGACGGCCGCGCCGTCCTGCC
>NZ_JAALED010000291.1:0-6515 GCF_014145155.1 Dietzia sp. B19
GCCCCGCGGCGAGGCCACTGCTCCCGGGACCGCGCCCACCCCGTCCCGCGACGCCGACTCGATGCCGCCTTCACGGTCGGGTCCGACCCCGACGGCCGGCTCCGGGCAGAGCACTCCTCGCCGGGCCACCACGACCGAACCGATGGACCCGGTCCGGCGACGCCGACTGATGGCGGCCCTGGCCGTGGCCTCGGTCATCCTGCTCGTGTTCTCCGGGATCGCCGTCTGGCGCTATCTCGAGGCCCGGGACGCCACGGCCGTCGAACAGCAGGTGGCCTCGGCCCCCACGCAGGCCACCGACGCGGCGCGCGAGATCGTCACGCAGATGTTCACCTACGATCACCGCACGGTCGACTCGGAACTCGCGGCGGTGCGGGAGCGACTCACCGAGCCGGCACTGACCGAGTTCGTCGACCAGTCCATGCCGACCGTGGCCTCGGCGGCCAAGCAGCAGGAGGCCAGTGTCTACGCGACCGTGGCCGCCGCCGCGCCGCAGGAGGTCGTGGACGCGGATAACGTGACGGTGCTGGTAATGCTCAACCGGATGGTCTCGACCAAGGAAGCGCCCGAGGCGGCCAGCTCGGCGTCGAGGCTCAGCATCCAGATGGTCCGGGTGGACGGGGTGTGGAAGCTGGGCGAACTCAACGCTATGTGACGGGGGGGTCGGACGTCGCGTCGAGGGTCTCGAAGAACCGTCGTGCCCACGCGTGGACATCGTTGCCCAACACCTGTCGGCGCAGCGCCCGCATGCGACGACGCCGGTCGTCCTTCGACTCGGTGACGGCCGCCATGATGGCGTCCTTGACCCCCTCCAGGTCATGCGGATTGCACAGGTACGCCTGCCGGAGTTCGGCGGCGGCGCCGGCGAACTCGCTCAGCACCAGCGCGCCCTCGCCATCGGTGCAGGAGGCCACGTACTCCTTGGCCACGAGGTTCATCCCGTCCCGCACGGGGGTGACCAGCATGACGTCGGCGGCCACGTAGAACGCCGTGAGCTCGGACTTGGGGACGGGGCGGTGGATGTACGTCACCACGGGGTGCCCGATCTCGCCGAAACTGCCGTTGATCCGGCCCACGGACTCCTCGATCCGCGAGCGCATGATCTGGTACTGCTCGACCCTCTCGCGGCTCGGGGTGGCGAGTTGGAGCAGGGTGACGTCGGCGGTCTCGAGTCTCCCCTCCTCGAACAACTCCTCCAGCGCGCGGAGCCGGACGTCGATCCCCTTGGTGTAGTCGAGGCGGTCGACGCCCAGCAACAGGATCTCTGGTGAGCCGAGTTCGGTACGCAGGCGTTCCGCGCGGGCGCGGGTGTCGCGGTCGCGGGCGGCGGCGTCGATGGCGGCCGAGTCGATCGAGATGGGGAACGCCCCCACCCGGACCCTGCGGTCGTCCACGCGGATCTCGGACGCCCGACCCCGGGTCGAACGCAGCCGAACGGAGGGGTGGCCGCCGAGTCGGTTGGCGAGGATCCGGAAGTTGTCGGCTCCGCCGGGCAGGTGGAAGCCCACGAGATCGGCCCCGAGCATCCCGTCGACGATCTCCGTGCGCCACGGCAGCTGCATGAACAACTCGACGGGGGGGAACGGGATGTGGAGGAAGAACCCGATGGTCAGGTCGGGGCGCATCTCACGTAGCAGGCGGGGGACCAGCAGGAGTTGGTAGTCCTGCACCCAGACCGTGGCGTCGGTGGCGGCGGCCGCGGCGGTGGCCTCGGCGAACCGGCGGTTGATCGCGACGTAGGCGTTCCACCATTCGCGGTGGTACTCGGGGGGGACCACCACGTCGTGGAACAGCGGCCACAGCGTGCCGTTGGAGAACCCCTCGTAGTAGAGCCCGACATCCTCGGCGGACAGTGTGACCGAGTGCAGCCGGATGCCGTCGGCGTCGAAGGGCTCGGGGGCGGCGTCCGCCACGCCGGGCCAACCCACCCAGGCGCCGTGGTTGGCCTTGAGGATGGACTCCAGGGCCGTCACCAGCCCACCGGGGCTGGCCTTCCAGTGTTCCCGGCCGTCCTTGTCACGGACGAGGTCGACGGGTAGCCGATTGGCGACGACGACGAAGTCCGCACCGGCGTCCGGCGGCGTCTGCTCGGTCGCGCGCGTCATCCCCGTCCCTTCCGTGATCGCTGTGATGCGGCTAGTCGACGTCGGCAGGGTCGACCTTCTCGGGGCCGATCCCGAGCATCTCGAGCAGCATCAGGCACTCGTCGGCGTCTGCGGCGTACGAGGCCACGATCCTCTGGGCCTGATATGCGGTCTCGTCGGCGACGGGCTCGAGGTCGACGTCGAGCTCGGGCTCCTTGCTGGCCGCTGCGGCGGATGCCATGTGTGTCCTCCCGTGGTCGGTATGGGACGCAGGGCCCGTGTAGGCTCAGGCGTCCGACGTCATCTTACGTCACTGGTCGGCGGCGGCGGACCTGCGCAGATTACGCGTGACCCATTCGCCGAACACGATGCCGGCCGCCAGGGCCACCGCGATCGCCAGGGCCTGGAACATCAGTCCCACACCGATACCGGTCTGGTCACTGGTGAGGGCCGACAGTCCCCGATAGACGGACAGCCCGGGCAGGAGCGGTGTGATCCCCGCGATGGTCACGATCAGTGGCGGGACGGTCGCGATACGGGCGAGGATGCCGCCGAACAACCCCATCGCACAGGCCGCGAGCGCGGAACCCACCACCACGCCCAGCCCGGTCGTCGTGACCACCTGGAAGATGACCATCCCGATCGCCCCGACCGCCGCGGCGAGCCACGTCGCACGCACGGTGGCGTAACTGGCCACCGCGAAGCCGGCGGCCCCGACCCCCGCCGCGAAGACGGCGAGATACAGGGGCGCGTTGCCGGAGATGGTCGGGTCGATGGGGGGCGGGGACATGCCCAGCCGCGCGAACACCGCCAGGGCGATCGTGATGCCGCCGAGAACCCCTCCGGTGAGGATCATCGTCTCCACGCCGCGGCCGGCCGACGTCACGGGGAACCCGGTGATGGCGTCCTCGATCGCGCCGACGAGCGTGAGCCCCGCGAGGAGCACGATGATTCCCGCGGCGACGAGTGTGGATGGCTGGATGTCCACGAAGTTGTCGCTCAGGAACACGTAGGCCAACAGCGCCCAGGCGGCCGCGATGAACCCCCCGACGATCTGCTGGAAGAACTTCGGGAGGCGGTGGCCGTCCAGATAGCGGTTGGCGTACATCAGCGCGAACGTCGACACCATGGACAGGAGTCCGGCGAGCGGGCTGCCACCCAGTTGGATGACGACCGCGCAACCGAGCATCGCCCACCCCAGGACCGCGACCCGGAACGAGTGGGGGTGCGGGGAGGCGATGATCTGCTCGACCTCCGCCGTGGCCTGCTCGACGGTCAGTTGGCGCCGCACGATGAGGTCGGTGAGCCGGGCGACACGGGTCACCCGGGTCATGTCGATCGTGCGGTAGTTGACCACCCGGATGACGGAGATCGGCGGGCGACCACGTCGGCGGTTCACGCCGATGGTCAACGAGGTGAAGGTGACCTCGACGGTGGCGCCCGGCAGGCCGAACGCCGCCGCGACCGATTCCCCCTGGGCGACGGTGTCCGCCGCGCCCTCGCCGGAGGACAGGAGGATGCCGGCGATCTCGAGGGCGAGGTTCAGGACGTCGGTGACGGCGCCGTCGTCGTCCAGGTCGACCGGTGCCATCGGGGACAGGGGCGGCTCGACCGCCAGGTCCATCGTCGACTTGCGCAGACCCAGCCACGCCAGGGGGCGGGTGAACGGTGCGGGTGCGTCGCGGATCTCCACGTGGACACCGTAGTCAAGACCGCGGCGGTCGAGAGCGCGGCCCGGGGTCCGGTTAGGATGTGACCCGGACCCCGGCCGTGCCGGAGCCGTGCTGGAGTGGCGCAATTGGTAGCGCACCCGACTTGTAATCGGGCGGTTGCGAGTTCAAGTCTCGTCTCCAGCTCTCACCCGCCGCCCGGTGGAGCCGGGAGTGCACGCCACGCACGCGGGCGGTATACGTTTAGTTTTCTCAGGTTTCTGGGTAGGATGTGACAGGTGTTCAGCGACGGCGACGGCGAGGGCTCCGGAGACGTGGACGGGGGCGTGGACGCTGAGTCCACCCGGCGGATCGCCGAGGCGTGGATGCGCGCCGTCACCTCATGTGACGTGGACGCCGCGCTGGCCCTTTCCTCGCCGTCGATCGTCTACTCCAACGGCGGCCACCTCCGTCTCTACGAGGGGCACGACGGAGTGCGTGACATCATCGAGGATGTCGCCCGTATGTCCGGGTTCCTCGACGTGGCCGTCCTGTCGGTGGTGGCGCAAGCGGGGACCGTTGCCCTCCGGCGACTCGAGACCTACACCCTGCCCGAGGGCGGCGTGGAGATCCCGGCACTGGCCTTCGTCGATGTCGCGGACGGTGTGGTCACGCGCTGGGAGGACTACAAGGACTTGCGCACGCTGAACGCGATCGCGGAGTAGACGGTGAACGGGGGCGGTCCGGTGGACCGGGAGGAGCATCAAGTCGACGCCGCCGCGGTGGTCAGGGCGCTCGTCGAAGCCAGGTTCCGGGGGGATGTGACCACGACGACCGCTCTGTGCACGCCCGACATCGTGTTGCGGATCGAGGGGTCTCATGAGGCGCGCGGGCGAGAGGGAGTGGCGCACCTGATGGAGTTCAACCGAGAGGTCGCCACAAACGTGCGTGTCGAGATTCACCGGGTCATGGCATCGGGTGACACCGTCGCGATGAGCAGGACCATGTTCCTCACCATCAACGGGCAGGCCGTCGAGCTCAGCGCGGGCGCGTTCTTCACGTTGCGCGACGGCCTGGTGCGGGAATGGAGTGACTACCTGGACATGAGCGAGGTGGCGCGCGCGCTCGGGCACTGAGCCGGTCACCCGCCCGACCCGACCACCGGGGCGGCGAGTCGGGGTGGGCCGGTCAGTCCCCGGGAACGAACTCGTCGTGGCCGAGTTCCCGCAGAGCGCGACGGATCGTCGCGGCCGCCGCGTCCGACTCCTCCGCCGGGGCGTCGGGGTCCGCGCGGGACAGGTCGAAGCCGGACATGTCGTCGGCGGGGAAGACGTGGATGTGGGTGTGTGGGACCTCGAACCCCGCGATCAGATAGCCGGCCCGTGACGCCCCGAAACCCTCGACGACGGCCTCGCCGACCGCCTGGGCGACCTCGTTGAGCCGCGCCCACAGCCGGGGGTCGAGGTCGGTCCAGCGGTCGATCTCCTCTCGCGGGACGATGAGGGTGTGGCCGGCCGCGACGGGCGCGATCGTGAGGAAGGCGACCACCTCGAGGTCCTCCCAGACGAACCTGCCCGGCAGCTCACCGGAGATGATCTTGCTGAAAACGGTCGACATGCTCCCAGCCTACGTACCCGGGGCGGCCGGTTGCCGCTGATGCGCGGTGGCTCGTGGTGTAATGAGGGGTACGCCACCCGGACAACGAGCGGCGAACGGTCCTTAGAGGATGGCGGAGGGACGGCAGATGATCGAGGCAACGGCACCGACGGCAGACGACACCGTCAAGAAGAAGTCCTACCACCACGGTGACCTGCGGAACGCGATCATCCACGAGGCCACCACGCGGGCGCGGTCCTCGGGGGAGAAGGCGATCGTGCTGCGGGAGATCGCGCCGGTCGTCGGGGTGTCGGCCACCGCCGCCTACCGGCACTTCACCAACCGGCAGCAGCTGGTCGAGGAGGTCTCGGCCCGCGGGTTCGCCGCGATGGGTGAGCGTGTCGCCCTCCCGGGGGTCACCGGCGCGGAGTCGGCCCCGGGGCTCGCGGCCTACCTGGACCTCCGCAACGCGGGGATCGCGATCGTGGAGTTCACTGTCGCGGAGCCCGCCTGGGCGCGGATGATGGTCGAGACTCTCGGGGAGTCGTCGACGGTCGCGTTCGCGGCCTCGGACGTCGCCGAGATCATGCAGCAGATCGTCGACCGCGGGATCGCCGCGGGGATCTTCCGTTCGGGGACGAGGATCAGGGACCAGCGCGTCCTGTGGGCGGGGATCGACGGCCTCTGTTCGCACGCGATGTTCGGGCTCAAGCCGATGGGGACCCCGGAGGCGGACCACGCGACGGCGCGCACGCTCGATCTCTGCATGACGGACATGCTCACCGCGGAGGGGCTGCGGGTCCGCGACGAGGCCACGTTGCCGGACGGGATCGCGACCGACCTGCCGAGCTGAGGTCCACCCGACGACGCCTGCACCGGCCGTGCCGGGTCACGTCGCCCGGGGGCGCGACTACTGTGGTCGCTGTGCGAATTCTCGTGATCGGTTCCGGTGCCCGTGAGCACGCCATCCTCGTCGCCCTCGCCGCGGATCCCGCGGTGACGGAGCTCCACGCCGCGCCGGGCAACCCCGGCATGGTGCAGGCCACGTGTCACGACGCGTCGGTGACGGATCCCTCGGCGGTCTCCGCGTTGGCGCGGCGGCTCGAGGTGGACCTGGTCGTCATCGGCCCCGAGGTGCCGCTGGTGGCGGGGGTGGCCGATGCCCTTCGCGCGGCCGGCGTCCCGG
>NZ_JAALED010000029.1:0-14945 GCF_014145155.1 Dietzia sp. B19
CGGACCCCACGCCGGCGGGCGGCGGCGCCGAAGGCCATCCCGGTCATGTACGCCTCGCCCCGACCACCGCGCGGCTCCCACGCCGCCGCCGCCACGTCGTCGACGTTCAGCCCGGGCCACAGCTCCGCCATCCGGTCCGGGGCGATGATCTCGGTCTCGATTCCCAGGCTCTGCTGCATGGCCACGTTCGCCCGGAGCGGGATCACGTTCTCCTCGCCCACGATCACGGCGTAGCCGCACTGACGGAAGGCCATGTCGTCGCCCAACAGCTCGGTCGCGTTCTCGAACACCGGGATGCTGTGCCAGCTCAGGGCCGCCATGGTGGGCGAACCGTAGTGGCAGCGGACGATGCCGCTGGACTTGCCGGTCATCCCGGAACACAGGGTGTCCTTCTCCACCACCAGTACGTCGGTCTCGCCGCGCTCGGTCAGGTTCCAGGCGATCGACAGCCCCTCGAGGCCGCCTCCGATGACGAGGAATTTCACTGTGTCGGTCCGCTGAGCTGTGTCGGACGGTTGAGCTGTGCCGGTCATGGGGATCACTCTCTCGTGGTGCGTGGTGGTCAGGACGCGTCGGTCGCGGGGGCGTCATCGCTGGTGAGCAGGTCGGCGAGGACGTCAGCCAGGGCCTCGGCGCCCCGCTCGGCGTCGGCGTCCTCCACGTGCTCCTCCGGGGAGTGCGACACCCCGGAGGGGTTGCGGACGAACAGCATGGCGGTGGGGACGTGGGCGGCCAGGACACCTGCGTCGTGGCCGGCCCCCGTGGCCAGGACGGGCACCCCGGGCAGCTCGTCGAGCAGACGGTCGCGGAACACCGGGTCGAAGGACACCGAACCGCTGAGCGACTCCTGCACGATCGTGCTCTCGCAGCCCTCGTGCACGGCCGCCATCGAGGCCGCCTCTGTTATCTCGTGGACGATCCGCGCGGTCACGGCGTCGTCGGGGTGACGTACGTCCAGCCAGAGGTCGACCCGGGAGGCGATGACGTTGGTGCCGCCGGGGGTGGGCACGATCCGACCGACGGTGGCTCTGGCGCCCCGGTACACGCGCGCGATACGACGGACGTCGAGGACTGTGCGGGAAGCCGGGATCATCGGATCGCGGCGGTCCGCCAACAGCGTGGTGCCGGCGTGGTTGCCCTGGCCGGTGAAGCTGAGCCGCCAGCGGCCGTGGCCGATGATCGACGAGGCCACCGCCACCGGGTTGCCCAGATCGATCAGACCTCGGCCCTGTTCCACGTGGAGCTCCACGAACCGGCCGATCCGCCGCAGCGCCTCCTCGTCACGCCCCAGGCGCGCCGGATCCAGCCCGTTGGCCGCGCACAGGTCGGCATAGGTGGTGCCGTCGTCGTCGGTCAGTCCCGCCGCCGTGACCGGGTCCATCGCCCCGGTGAGCAGCAGCGAACCCAGGCACGCCCGACCGAACCTCGACCCCTCCTCCTCGGGGAATACGGTCAGGGCCAGGGCCCGCCGTGGCCGCAGACCCCGGGCCCGGAGGAGGTCCACCGCCACCAGCGCCGAGGCCACGCCGAGAGGGCCGTCGAAAGCCCCTCCCCCGGGTACGGAGTCCAGGTGGCTACCGGTGACGACCGCTCCCTCCAGCGGATGGCCGGCCGGATTCCACCAGGCCCAGATGATCCCGTTGCGGTCCGTCTCGGTGTCCATACCGCGGGTGGCCGCCTCGGCCAGGAACCACTCGCGCAGTTCCAACTCCGCGACGGAGTAGACGGGGCGGCTGTATCCGCCTCTCGTCGGATCGGTCCCGACGCCCGCGATCGCGGACATCAGCGAGGTGACGGTGGTGGTGACCGATGTGGTCATGACGGGCTCCTCGGGGTGCCGGGGGTGGGGACGGTACGGGTGTGCCACGGCCCCGGTGGGGCGTGATGAACGGACGCGGTGAACGGGCGCGTCGCGAGTAGGTGGTGCCGCGAACTGGGGCGCCGCAAGTGGTGGTGCCGTGAGTGGTGGTGCCGTGGCTCCGCGGAACCGGGCGGTTCAGCCGTCGACGCCGTCCGGGTAGGCGGTCACCGAGAGGAATCGGATGGGCAGCTCGAGCATCGCCACCGGGCCGTGGACACCCTCGCCGTCGAGCAGCAACGAGTCCCCCGGGCGGAGACGGTATTCGGACTCGGCATGGTGGTAGATCATGTCGCCGGAGAGCATGTAGAGCAGCTCGGTGCCCGGGTGCTGGAAGCGGGGATGCGCCTCCGACTCGGCGGTCAGGGTCACCAGCACCGGCTCGATGCGCTTGTTGGACCCACGCAGCGCGCCGAGCAACTCGTAGTCGTGGCCCGCCGACGTGCCGCGGCCGACGATCGTGGCGCCCTGCCCGTCGGGGGTGAACACCGCGTCTCGTCTGGTGTCCGCGCCGCGCAGCAGCGAGGTCACCGGGACGTCGAGGCCGGTGGCGAGCTTGGCGAGCATGTTCAGCGAACACGACGTCTGCGCGTTCTCGATCTTGGAGAGCATCGCCTTGGAGATCCCGATCCGCTGAGCCATCTCCGCCACGCCCAGGCCCTCGGCCAGGCGCAGCCTGCGGACGTGGAAACCGATAATCCGCTCGAGATCGTTGCCGGTGGGCACGTCCACCGGGAGCTCACGCGGCGTCGCCTGGTGGACGACCCTCCGCGCGTCGTCCCGGCCGGCTTCCATGTCCACGACGGTAGTCATCGACTCCCCCTGGCGGAAGTCCGAACCCGTCAGCGGCGCCGGGCCCGACACCGTCCGGTCGTCCGACACGACGGTCATCTACAGCTCCCGACCCGCACGACCGGGGATCCAGTCGGTCCCGGCCAACGGCACCCGCGCCATCGCGGCGGCCTCCATCGTCAACGCCACCAGGTCGTCGGGCTCCAGGTGGGTCAGGTGGGACTTTCCGCAGGCCCGGGCGATGGTCTGCGCCTCCATCGTGAGCACGTGCAGGTAGTTGGCGAGTCGCCGACCGGCGGCCTCCGGGTCCAGCCGACGTGCCAGTTCGGGGTCCTGCGTGGAGATCCCGGCCGGGTCGCGGCCGTCCTGGAAGTCGTCGTAGAACCCCGCCGCCGAGCCGAGTGCGCGGTACTCCTGCTCGTACCGGGGGTCGTTGTCCCCGAGCGCGATCAGTGCCGCCGTCCCGATCGCCACCGCGTCCGCGCCCAGGGCCATGGCCTTGGCCACGTCCGCGCCCGAGCGGATCCCCCCGGAGACGATCAGCTGCACCTTCCGGTGCAGGTCCATCTCCTGGAGGGCCTGCACGGCCTGCGGGATCGCGGCGAGGGTGGGGATGCCCACGTGCTCGATGAACACGTCCTGGGTGGCCGCGGTTCCGCCCTGCATGCCGTCCACGACCACCACGTCCGCACCGGCCTTCACCGCGAGCTTGACGTCGTAGTAGGTGCGGGTGGCGCCGACCTTGACGTACACCGGCTTCTCCCAGCCGGTGATCTCGCGCAGCTCGAGGATCTTGATGGCGAGGTCGTCGGGGCCCGTCCAGTCCGGGTGTCGGCAGGCCGAACGCTGGTCGATCCCCTTGGGAAGGGTCCGCATCTGCGCCACCCGGTCGGAGATCTTCTGCCCCAGGAGCATGCCACCGCCACCGGGCTTGGCGCCCTGTCCCAGGACCACCTCGATGGCGTCGGCCTTGCGGAGGTCCACGGGATTCATCCCGTAGCGCGAGGGCAGGTACTGGTAGACGAGCCTCGAGCTCTGGCCGCGCTCCTCCGCCGTCATGCCACCGTCACCGGTGGTCGTGGAGGTGCCCGCGGCGCTGGCCCCGCGACCGAGGGCCTCCTTGGCCTGCGCCGACAGGGCCCCGAAGCTCATCCCGGCGATGGTCACGGGGATGTCCAGGTGGAGGGGTTTCGAGGCGTATCGGGTGCCCAGGGTGATGTCGGTGTCGCAGCGTTCGCGGTAGCCCTCCAGCGGGTACCGGGACATCGAGGCGCCCAGGAACAGCAGGTCGTCGAAGTGCGGCACCTTGCGCTTGGCGCCCCAGCCGCGGATGTCGTAGATCCCGGTCGCGGCGGCGCGCTGGATCTCGTGGATCACCGCACGGGGGAAGGTGGCGGACTCGCGCAACGTCGGGTCGTCGGTTCCGGGTCGGATCTGCGGCGGGGACGCCTGGTCGGATCGGGTGTGTCCGTCGAAGGGCATGTCGGGCTCCTGTCGGGGATGGCGGCGGGGCGGTCAGTAGGCGGAGGCGTTGTCCACGTCGAAGCTGTAGAGGGTGCGGGCGGAGCCGTAACGCCGGAACTCCGCGGTCGAGATCCCGGTGACGCCCGCCCGGTCGAGCAGCTCCCCGAGCTCGGTGTGGTGCTCGGGCCGCATCTCCTTCTCGACGCAGTCGGCGCCGAGGGACTCGACCCGGCCCCGCACGTAGATGTGGACCTCGTAGAGGGAGTCGCCGAGGGCGTCACCGGCGTCGCCCAGGACGACCAGGCGCCCGGCCTGCCCCATGAAGCAGCTCATGTGGCCGATCGAACCGCCGACGACGATGTCCACCCCCTTCATCGAGATCCCGCACCGGGCGCCGGCGTCCCCCTCGATCACCAGCAGCCCGCCGTGGGCCGTCGCCCCGGCGGACTGGGAGGCCGACCCGGTGACCCGCACCGTCCCCGACATCATGTTCTCGGCCACCCCGACCCCCACGTTCCCGTTGACCGTCACGAGGGCGCCGTCGTTCATTCCCGCGGTGTAGTACCCGGTGGGGCCGTCGATCACGACCTCGTCCGGCTTCTCCAGGCCGACCGCGAGCGCGTGCGCCCCCCTGGGACCGGTGAGCAGGTATCTGCCGGTGCCGTCGGAGTCCTGGAGGATCCGGTTGGTCTCGCGCAACCCGGTCTTCCGGACGTCGATCACGTGCGGGGCGGTGGTCGGCGCGTCGCCGAGGGGTCCGAGCTCCTGCGGTGCGAAGGCCTGTTCCGGCGTGACGGTCATCGTTCTTCCTTCCTGGTGGGGTGCTGCGGTGCTGCGGTGGTGCCGGGGGTTCAGCGGCGCCAGTGGTACACGCGGCCCGGCTCGGGCTCGTAGAGGTGCGCCTGGTCGATGCCCGGCAGGTGCGCCATCGCCCGGTACTCCGAGGCCATGGCCACGTAGCGGTCGGTCTCGGCGATCACTGCGGGCTTGCAGGCGATCGGGTCTCGCACCACCGCGAACTCCTCGGCCGTGGACACCAGGAGGGTGTAGAAGCCGTCGAGGACGCCGGCCATCTCTGCCAGTGCCTGGTCGATCTCCGCACCGCGGGCGATCTGCTCCGCCACGAAGCGAGCGGCCACCTCGGTGTCGTTGAGGGTGTCGCAGTGGATGTCGCGGCGGGCCAGTTCGCGGCGCACCGAGGCGTGGTTGGAGAAGGACCCGTTGTGGACGATGCACTGGTCCGGACCCACGGAGAAGGGGTGCGAACCGGCCGGGGTGACGGCGGACTCGGTGGCCATGCGGGTGTGCCCGACGCCCTGCCATCCCGAGGCCCCCGGTAGGCCGAAACCCTCGGCCAGGTTCAGCGGCAGGCCGACGCCCTTGAGGACGGCGAGCTCGCTGCCCAGGCCGACCAGGACCACCTCCGGGACCGCGCTTCGAACGGCGGAGGCCAGGGTCTCGGGGTCGGTCCCGGCGGACAGGAGCACGGTGGCACCCAGCTCGCGTCCCGACACCTCGCAGCCCAGGTGGGTGCCGACACGCGAGGCCAACGCCGGCGCTTCGACGCCGTCCGCCAGCACGGTGACGGTGGCCGATCCCGCCGGGGTCCAGTCGGGGTTGCCGTAGACGGCGACTCCGGCCGAGTCCGAACCGCGGTCGGTCATCTCACCGAGCATGGTGGTGAGCAGGTCGCCGAGCCGGGGTTCGAGCTCCGGGTCGCGCAGGTGGAGTCCGACGATGCCGCACATGGGGTTCTCCTGGTGAGGTCGAGGTGAGGGTGTGGAGGGAGTGGAGGCGGGCGGCCGTCAGGGCCGCCGCCGCGCGTCACAGCGCGGTGAGGTACTCGTCGATCTCCCACTGGGTGACGGTGTTGTGCCAGGAGATGAACTCCTCGCGCTTGAGGTCGGCGTAGTACGCGGCCACCCCGTCGCCACCGATGTCCAGTGCGGCGCGGACGACCTCGTCCCGGCCCATCTCCTCCACGGCGTGCAGCAGGGTCGGCGGCAGGGTGTGGGTGGCCTCGCCGACCGTGGCCGGCACGCCGGGGTCGAGTTCCCGCCGCACGCCGTCGAGGCCGGCGGCCAGTTGCACCGC
Source organism: Dietzia sp. B19 (assembly GCF_014145155.1). Classification (NCBI taxonomy): domain Bacteria; kingdom Bacillati; phylum Actinomycetota; class Actinomycetes; order Mycobacteriales; family Dietziaceae; genus Dietzia; species Dietzia sp. B19. Next base: position 6,209 of record NZ_JAALED010000029.1, read on the forward strand.
CACGGCCAGGTAGGGGTTGGCCGAGCCGTCGCCTCCCCGGAGCTCGACGCGATTGCCGTCGGGGACGCGCAGGTAGTGCGTGCGGTCGTTACCGCCGTAGGTCGCGTCGGTGGGCGACCACGTGGCCCCCGACGCGGTCGTGCGCGCCCCAATACGTTTGTAGGAGTTGATGGTGGGGCACAGCACCGCGTGCATGCCGGCGGCGTGGGTGAGGACGCCCGCGATGAACGAGTACGCGGTGGGCGAGAGCCCCAGTCCGTACCGGTCGTCGCCGACCGCGGGGAACACCGGGTGTCCGTCGCGCCAGAGGGACATGTGCAGGTGCATCCCCGATCCGGTGCGGTCGGAGAACGGCTTGGGCATGAAGGTGGCGATCATGTCCCGCTGTTCGGCCAGCATGGAGATGATGTAGCGCAGCGTCATGACCCTGTCGGCGGTGACCATCGCCTCGTCGTAGGCGAAGTTCTGCTCGAACTGCCCGTTGCCGTCCTCGTGGTCGTTGGCGTAGTTGGCCCAGCCGAGCACGTTCATCGCGTCCGAGACCCCGGCGAGGTGCTCGAACATCCGCGTCACGCCCCGGGCGTCGTAGCACGGGTGGGACTCGTCGTCCTTGGGATCGGCGGTGCACAGCGACCCGTCGGCGTTCTTGCGGACCAGGAAATACTCGACCTCCGCCCCGACCTTGAGCTCGAGACCGTCGGTCGCGGCGTCCGCGAGCATCCGTCCCAGGATGACGCGCGGCGCGAAGCGCCACGGCTCCCCGCTCACCCAGGGGTCGCAGTGCACCAGGGCCAGTCCGGGTTTGATGAAGTCGAGGGTGGTGAAGGAGCGGGGGTCGGGGACGACGAGGAGGTCGGGGTCCCTGGGCTGTTGGCCGATCGCGTCGGCGGCGTACCCGGCGAAGCCCAGCTCCCCGGCCTCCAGTTGGTCGACCGCGGAGGCCGGGACGAGCTTGGCGCACGGCTTGCCCCGGAGGTTGGTGAACACGGCCAGGACGAATCGCGTCCCGGTGTCCGCGACCATCCGGGCGAGGGTGCCGGGCGCGCTCTCGGCCTCCCGGGCGGCGTCGAGCGTCGGGAACGACGACCGCCTGCTCTCGCCGTTCGCACGGTCGGCGACCCCGACGGAGGGGTCTGCGGTGACTGTCATGACGTCTCCTGATCCGAGGGTTTCTGCGTGGTGGTCATAATGTACTGCTGTTAAACCTGCGGCTGGTTACCGCGATGTAACGGGATTCGGCAGGCGAAAAGCCGCGTCTAACTGCGTACTTCGCTGCGTTCTCGACTCAGGGCGCGGTTCGCCCCCGCGGCGGTAACCGAATGGAAACGATCGCGGTACCTGCCAGTAAGCAACACCGGATCACACTGTGAAACGCACGGTCCCCACGTCGCCCCGCCCGGGAGTGGCCTCACAGAGAAGAGAGAAACATGGACGTAGCCATAGCGGCGGCCGACACCGCCTGGGTGCTCGCGGCCATGGTCGCGGTGGCCTTCATGGTCCCCGGCCTGGCCCTGTTCTACGGCGGCATGGTCAGCATCCGCAGCACGCTCAACATGATGATGATGACGATCGGCGCGGTCGCCGTGATGGCCGTGCTGTGGGTCCTCTTCGGCTACTCGCTGACCTTCGGCGACTCGGTCGGGGGCGCCGGTGTGCTGGGCGATCCGCTCGAGTACCTGGGCCTGAGGGGCATCATGGCCGAGCCCGAGACGCCAGGCCTGCCGCCCGCCCTGTTCGCCGGGTTCCTCCTGCTCTTCGCGGGGATCACCGTCGCCCTCGTGGCCGGCGGGGTGGCGGACCGTATGCGCTTCTCCACCTGGCTGGTCTTCGCCATCGTGTGGCCGGTACTGGTGTTCTTCCCCGTGGCCCACTGGGTGTTCGCCTTCGACTCCGACGACGGGTCGGTCACGGGTGGGTGGATCGCCAACAACCTGGGGGCCATCGACCTCGCGGGCGGCACCGCCATCCACATCAACGCCGGTGTCGCGACGCTCGCGCTGGTGCTCGTGCTCGGTCGACGAACCGGCTTCCCCACGATCAGCAGACCGCACAGCGTTCCCCTGACGTTCCTCGGCGCCGGCATGCTGTTCGCCGGCTGGATCGGCTTCAACGCCGGCTCCGCCGTCGCCGCGGGCAACACGGCTGCGGTGGCCGCGCTCAACACCGTGGTCGCCGGACTGTGTGGCGCGCTGGCCTGGATGATCACCGAGCAGGTCCGCGCCAAGCACCCCACGACTCTGGGAGTGGCCTCCGGGCTCGTGGCCGGTCTGGTGGGCATCACCCCGGCCGCCGCCGCGGTCAGCCCGCTCGGTGCCATCGCGATCGGCCTGATCTGCGGCGTGGTCTGCCACTACGCGGTGGGCCTGAAGTACCGCCTCGGCTACGACGACTCGCTCGACGTGGCCGGGCTACACATGGTCGCGGGCATCATCGGCACGCTGCTCATCGGTGTGATCGCCGATCCCGCCTCCCCCGTCGGCGAGGCCGGACTGCTGTTCGGCGGCGGGTTCGGGCAGCTCGGGGCCCAGGCCCTGGCCACGGCGGCGGTGCTGGCCTACTCCTTCACCGTCACGCTGCTCATCGCCTTCGTCCTGGACAAGACGATGGGCCTGCGGGTCACCGAGGAGGACGAGCGGGAGGGCCTGGACAAGGCCTACCACCGCGAGATGGCCTACTTCCAGGACGCCCTCGAGGGCGATGGGCTCGGCACCGACGCCGTGGTCGTCACAGGGAAAGAGGAGCCGGAGGCGGCCACCGCGGCCCCGCCCACCTCCTCGACCTAGTCAACCTGATCGACCGTTCCACCCGAACAGTGACGAGGAGGCGGTCCCGCGTGGGACCGCCTCCTCGTCGTCGTACCGGGTTATCCGGCCGGTTCTAGCGGCCCACCCCGACCGGCTGCTCCTTGAGCGCGCCCAGGATGTCGTCGACACGGTCCTTGGCGTCGCCGAACAGCATCTGCGTGTTGTCGCGGAAGAACAGCGGGTTCTGCACGCCGGCGTATCCGGCGGCCATGGACCGCTTGAACACGACCACATCGGCGGCCTCCCACACGTGGAGCACGGGCATGCCGGCGATCGGGCTGCCCGGGTCCTCGGCGGCGTCCGGGTTGACGGTGTCGTTGGCGCCGATCACCAGGACCACGTCGGTGTCGGCGAAGTCGTCGTTGATCTCGTCGAGCTCGAACACGATGTCGTACGGCACCTTGGCCTCGGCGAGCAGCACGTTCATGTGCCCGGGCAGACGACCGGCGACGGGGTGCACGGCGAAGCGGACGTCGACGCCCCGCTCGCGCAGGGTGCGGGTGAGATCTGCGACGGGGTACTGCGCCTGCGCCACGGCCATGCCGTAGCCCGGGGCGATGATCACCTTCGAGGCGCCCGCCAGCAGCTCGGCGGCGCCGGCGACGTCGATCTCGCTGTGCTCCCCGTGGTCCTTGCCCTCGCCCGAGGCGGCCTCGATGCCGAAGCCCCCCAGGATGACGGAGAAGAACGACCGGTTCATGGCCTTGCACATGATGTAGGACAGGTAGGCGCCCGACGAGCCGACCAGTGCGCCGGTGACGATGAGCAGGTCGTTGCCGAGCAGGAAGCCCGTCGCGGCGGCGGCCCACCCGGAGTACGAGTTGAGCATCGAGACCACGACCGGCATGTCGCCGCCGCCGATGCTTGCCACGAGGTGCCAGCCCAGGGCCAGCGCCAGCACCGTGACCAGCGCGAGCATCCACAGTGCCGGGCTGATGACGAACGCCGCGGTGAGCGCGATGAACGCCACCAGGATCCCGGCGTTGATGAGGTTCTTGCCCGGCAGCACCAGCGGCGCGGACTTCATCTTCCCCGAGAGCTTGAGGTAGGCCACGATCGAGCCGGTGAAGGTGATGGCGCCGATGAACACGCCGATGAACACCTCCGCGTGGTGGATGTCCAGCAGCGAGCCGGTGAGCTCACCGTGCAGTTCGGGCTCGAGGTAACCGTTCCAGCCCACCAGCACCGCGGCCAGGCCCACGAAGGAGTGGAGCAGGGCGATCAGCTCGGGCATCTCGGTCATCTGCACCCGGCGGGCGCGCAGCAGCCCGAGGGTCGCGCCGATCAGCACCGCCACCACCATGAGAACGATCCCGATGGTGGCGGGCTGGTGGTCGATCACCAGCGCGACGGTGGCCAGGAGCGCCAGCGCCATGCCGGCGATGCCGAAGCTCAGGCCCCGACGGGCGGTCTCGTGCTTGGACAGGCCGGCCAGGGACATGATGAACAGCAGCGCGGCGACGAGGTAGGCCGCGTTGGCGGCGGTCACGAGTGACATCTCCTCAGGCTCCCTTCGAGAACATGCCGAGCATGCGGCGCGTCACGGCGAAGCCGCCGAAGACGTTGATGGACGCGACGAGGATCGCGATGGTGGCCAGGACCAGGCCGGCGGTGTTGTCGATCCCGATCTGCAGGAGCGCGCCCACGACGATCACACCGGAGATCGCGTTGGTCACCGACATGAGCGGTGTGTGCAGCGCGTGGTGGACGTTGCCGATCACGTAGTAGCCGATCACGATCGCCAGGACGAACACGGTGATGTGGCGCGGGATGTCACCCGGCGCGACGGCCGTGAGCAGGAGTAGCACCGCCATGCCCACGGCGATCAGTCCGAGCCTGGCGCCGGGAGACATCTTCTTCTTCTCCGCGCGCGGCTCGAGCGGAGCGGCAGCCGCCGCCGCGGGGGCGGCGCTGACCTGCACCGGAGGGGGCGGCCACATGATCTCGCCGCCCTTGGCCACGGTCACCCCGCGCTGGACGACGTCGTCCAGATCCAGCGCCCACCGCCCGTCCTTGTCCGGGGTGACGAGCTTGGTGAGGTTGACCAGGTTGGTGCCGTACAGCTGCGAGGCCTGTGCGGGCAGGCGCCCGGCGAGATCGGTGTACCCGATGATCGTCACGCCGTTCTCGGTCACCACGACCTCGTCGGCGACGCTGCCCTCGACGTTGCCGCCCTGGGCGGCGGCCATGTCCACGATGACCGAGCCGCGCTTCATCGACGCCACATCCGCGGCGGTGAGCAGGCGCGGGGCCGCCCGGCCCGGGATCAGCGCGGTGGTGATGACGATGTCCACGTCGGCCGCCTGGGCCGAGTACAGGGCCGCGGCGGCGCGGTCGTAGGCCTCGCTGGTGGCCTTGGCGTAGCCGTCCGTGGAGACGACCTTCTCCTCGTCCGGGACCTCGACGGGCAGGTATTCGCCGCCGATCGACCCCACCTGGTCGGCCACCTCGGGCCGCGGATCGGTGGCGCGGACGATCGCCCCGAGGCTGCTGGCCGCACCGATCGCCGCCAGACCGGCGACCCCGGCCCCGGCCACCAGCACCTTGGCCGGCGGGACCTTGCCCGCCGCGGTGACCTGTCCGGTGAAGAACCGGCCGAAGTGGTGGGCGGCCTCGATCACCGCGCGGTAGCCGGCGATGTTGGCCATGGAGCTGAGCACGTCCATCGACTGTGCACGGGAGATCCGCGGAACCGCGTCCATCGCCAGTGCGGTGACCCCGCGCTCGGCCAGAACGGACAGCAACCGCTCGTTCTGGGCGGGCGCCAGGAGTCCCACGAGGGTCGCACCGGACCGCATCCGGGCCACCTCGGACTCCGTGGGCACCGCGACCTTCAGCACTACGTCGCCCGACCAGGCCACGTCACCGGAGACCAGGTCGGCGCCCGACTCGGCGTAGGCCGCGTCGGAGAATTCGGCGCGCGTTCCCGCCCCGTTCTCCACCACGACCCGGTACCCCAGGCCGATCAACTTGGCGACGGTCGCCGGGGTGGCGGCCACCCGCCTCTCCGCGGGATCGGACTCGGCGACCACGCCGATCACCGAGGGGGCGTCCGCGGTGTCCCGGATGTCGGTCTCCGGGGTCATATCGGGGATCTCTTCGAGGCTCGAGGCCATGTGGGGGTTCCTTCGACAGCGTTGTGGAGAGCCGACGCGCGTGCACCGACCCAGACAATGTCCGTTCATTACATCGTGTTCGGGTCCCGGGGTGGGATCGTCCGCTGATCGCGTCGGGCACCGATGGGGATCCGAGCTGTGGGATGCGGGCTCACGGGTGGCGCGGGCGAGAGGGTGATCTCTGCTCCGTCCACCATGAGGACGTTGCTCTCCGGTCCGTCGGCATGGTGGCGCCGACCTCCGGGAGAACTTCTGCGTGAGCCTACGTCACGCCGATTATTGAACCCGATTCAGGTGACGTGTGCAACGCCCGCGCCCCACTCCCCGGCCCGAAATGCAAAGAGCCGGCCTCTCGGCCGGCTCACGGGTGCACCCTCGGCTGCACTCGGCTGGTGGGCGAAGGGGGACTTGAACCCCCACGTCCCGAAGGACACTGGCACCTGAAGCCAGCGCGTCTGCCATTCCGCCACTCGCCCGAGTAACGCCCGAATACGTTAACACGCGCCACACCGGCCGTACCAATCCGCTGGTGGAGCCTCACCCCGCGACCTCCGGGGATGCGGGACACGTGCTTCGGGCCGCCCCCGCCTCTATGATCGACCGGATGCCGCCGACACGCGCGGCGGCCGGACGTCCGGACACGTACCAGGGAAGAGGAGGCGCTCGTGGGAATCGTCGGCAAGTTCGAACGCACACTCCAGGGCGCGGTCGGGGACGCCTTCGCCCGTCTCTTCGGCGGCAAGGTGGTGGCGGCCGAGGTGGAGGCGCAGCTGCGGAAGCAGTCCGAGGCCTCTCTCAAGGTGGTCGACGGTCACCTGCTGGTCTCCAACAGCTACACCATCACCCTCGCCCGGTCGGACTACGCGTCCTTCACGGAGGACGAGGCCCTGGCCGTCAAGACCTTCTCGCGCCACCTCTCGGACCACATCGCCGAGCAGGGGTGGGAGACCTACGGCCCCGTCACCGTCACCTTCGTCGAACGCGACGACCTCCACACCGGGCAGATGCGGATCAACGGGGTCGTGGACCCCGACGCCGTCCCGTTCCACATCTCGGCCGCCGCGCCGGCACCGGCACCGGGCCATCCGGCTCCGTCGTCGCCGTCCCCCGCGTCGCCGAGCGCCAGTCAGGAGAAGAACCCCATGCAGGCACCCGCCTCCAACTACCCCGTCGCCACGCGGTCCGGGTCCGCCGGCCAGAACACCGGCTGGGGTGGTCCGTCCGACGCCCCCACGCAGATCACCCAGGGTCGCGCCTCGCTCACGGTGACGCTGCACCTCGAGGACGGTTCCGGGCGCACCTTCCGCCTCCAGCGCGGGTCCAACCTGCTCGGACGCGGCCAGGACGCGGCCTTCCGCCTCCCGGACACCGGGGTGTCCCGGCAGCACGCGGACATCCGGTTCGACGGCCGCGAGGCGGTCCTCACCGACCTCGGCTCCACCAACGGGACCACGGTCAACGAGGGCCCGGTGCAGGACTGGCAGCTGGCGGACGGCGACGTCATCCGCGTCGGACACTCGGAGATAACCGTCCGGTTCGACTAGCCTCGACAGGCATGGACCCCCGGGAACCTCCGGGGGCGATCACACGTTGCCCGAGGTGACCTGACCGGAGAGGGGAGGACCGAACTCGTGCAGGGACTCGTCCTACAACTCTCGCGTGGCCTCCTCCTGGTGCTGTTGTGGCTGTTCATCTACCTCGTCCTGCGGGCGCTGAAGACCGACGTCTTCGGCAACGTCGGGATGCGGTCGGGCGGCCAGGGTGAGCGCCGGGGCGGCTTCCTCGGCCGCGGCACCAAGGCGATCCGCCACCTCGTCGTCACCCAGGGCGCCCTCGCCGGGACCCGCATCACGCTGTCCGAACAGCCGGTCCTGCTCGGCCGGGCCGACTCGTGCACCCTGGTGATCGACGACGACTACGCATCCAACCAACACGCCAGGCTGTCGCCCCACGGGCCGGACTGGTTCCTGGAGGACCTTGGTTCGACCAACGGCACCTATCTGGACAGGACGCGGGTGACGACCCCGGTCAAGGTGGCCGCCGGCACGCCGATCCGGATCGGCAAGACCGTGATCGAGCTGCGCGCGTGACCCCCGCGCTCAGTTACGCCGCCCGCTCCCACACGGGGATGGTGCGGGACAACAACGAGGACTCCGCGTACGCCGCGCCCCGGGTCCTCGTGCTGGCCGACGGCATGGGGGGCCACGCCGCGGGCGAGTTGGCCAGCCAGATCATGGTCGCGACCCTGGCCAAGCTCGACGAGGACCAACCGGGGTCGGACCTGGCCGGTGCGCTCAGCCGGGCCATGCACGAGGGCAACCAGGCGATCGCCGCGCACGTCGAGGCTCATCCCGAGGCCGAGGGCATGGGCTGCACCCTCACCGCCCTGCTCTTCGACGGCCGGCGCATGGGATTGCTCCACGTCGGCGACTCGCGCGCCTACCTGCTCCGCGACGACGTCCTCACGCAGATCACCAAGGACGACACCTTCGTCCAGTCGCTCGTCGACCGCGGCGAGCTCACCGCCGAGGAAGCGCACGTGCACCCGCGGCGCTCGCTCATCCTCAAGGCGATCACCGGAGATCCCGTCGAGCCCACCACCGCGGTCCGGGAGGCACGGGTCGGCGACCGCTACCTGCTGTGCTCGGACGGCCTGTCCGACCCGGTGAGCGCCGAGACCATCGCCGAGACCCTCGGGACCGGGTCCGCCGACGCCGCCGCCGAGCGGCTCGTCCAGCTCGCGCTGCGGTCCGGTGGCCCCGACAACGTCACGGTCGTGGTGGCGGACGTCGTGGACTCCCCCCGCGGCGGCACGGT
>NZ_JAALED010000292.1:0-1388 GCF_014145155.1 Dietzia sp. B19
CCGGGGGCACGAGAACCACGACCCGCGCAGACAGCGGCCAGCGTCTGATGTGGTCCGCCAGCCTCCCCCCCATCCGGTCGAGGCGGCCAGCCATAAAGCGCCCGCCCAGCGAGAAGCGTTGATGCTCACTCAATCCACTCTGCTCCGGCTCACCTGTAGCCCGAGCATTCGTAGACAGGCACATCAGCATGAACGTAAAGCAAGAGCGAGACGCGCTCATCAAGTCCGCGCTGGAGACCATCGAGCGCGCCGAGAAGCGCGGTGGGTTCACGGACGTCGAGCGGGCGGACCTCAAGGCCAAGGAGAAGGAGATCACGGAGCTGAACGAGCACCTGGAGAAGGCCGCCGAGGACCAGGCCATCTTCAGCGGTCTGGGCGGGGGCTCGTTCGTGCCGGATCACTCCGGCAAGGGCGGCGCAGGCGGGGGCCTGCCGGTCGGGAACGGCGCACCGCTGGCGGTCGGGGGGCTCAGTCTCAAGAACTCGGTCGAGCGACTGGCCGACCGGCTGGTCGAGACCCGGGGCGGTGCCAAGGCGCTCGTGTCCGGACAGGCCACCGCCACGGTCGTCGCCCAGAACCCCGCGAACCTCCCGCAGGTGCCGAACTCGGTACTGCAGTTGATCCGCGTGACGGGGCTGACCAGCCCGGTCTATAGGTACCTGGTCCAGACGGCTCGCGATCTGCAGGCCGAGGCCGTGCCGGTCGGTGCGGTCAAGCCGACCTCGACCGTTGGGCTTGTCTCTCGCGAGGACCGCCTGCGCGTGGTCGCCACGATCTCAGATGGCATCGACAAGTTCGTGTTGCAGGACACCGCAGCGGTCCAGTCGCTGGTCCAGAGCGAACTCGTCTACGGCATCTACTCCGAAGTGGAGCGCCTGGTGCTCAACGGGTCGGGCGAGGGCGAGGAATTCCTGGGCATGCTCGGGCACTCGGGCATCCAAACTCAGGCCTTTGAGACCGACCTGCTGACGACCCTTCGCCGGTCGATCACGAAGATCGAGTCGCTCGGGTACACCCCCAACGCGATCGTGCTCTCGCCCGCCGACTGGGAGACCGCTGAAATGACGGTCACCTCCGGGTCGGGCGAGTACGTCCTCGGGGCTTCTCCGGTCGACCGCGCCGCTCGTCGTCTCTGGGGCGTCCAGGTCACCACCTCGACCGCCGTCGCGCCGGGTACCGGTGTGGTGGCCGACCTGTCGCAGGCCAGCCTGTTCACCGATTCGCGAGGCGTCACCGCCGAGTGGAACGGTCAGGCTAAGGAGTCGTTCGAGCGTAACGAGGTCATCCTGAGGACCGAAGGCCGGTTCGGATTCGGACTGGGTCAGCCCCAGGCCGTGGTGAAGGTCGACACCGCCGCCACCCCCTGACCCCCAACCAGCAGCGCCCCA
>NZ_JAALED010000292.1:1398-4067 GCF_014145155.1 Dietzia sp. B19
GCTCGTTTGTTCGAGGAAGGCACTCCCAGGGCGCTCCCGGGGCGCACCCTGCCAACACGAGGTGCGCCTAGGCGTTCCCTCCTGTTCGGGAACACTCCCGGTCAGAGTGGGTGCCATCTCTCCCACCGGCACCGGAGCAGAGGGTCACGCTTCCCTGACACGGAAGAGGTCACTGGTTCAATCCCAGTATCGCGCACCACGACACACGCCCCGGCTGACCGCCGGGGCGTCGTGCATTTCGGCGGGATCGCTCCCTGTTCGGTACGTGCCCGTGCTCGCCGCGTGATGAGGATCACTCATCATCGGGGTATGTCCACTGCGCACAGACTGCCCCACACGGCGACGGTCGACTCGATTTCCCTGGAGGACGTCCGGGGGCGGGTCGTCGACCTCCGGCACACCACGGGCATCCTCGTCGACCTGCGCCGCACGGCCACGGACACCTACGAGGTCACTATGGTCCTCGGAGGCGGAGACGACTCGGAACGGCTGGTGATGTCCGGGGTGGGTGGGACCGAGAACCTGCACCTGCATTCCTGATCCCCGCGCCCCGCTAGTCTCACGGGGTGATCGCCAGCGTCGAACCCACCGTCGAACCCGCAGTCGCGGCAGATCTCGGCCCGATTGCCGCGCTGGCAGCCCGGACGTTCCCGCTGGCGTGTCCCCCGGATCTCCCCCGGGACTCGATCGACGCCTTCATCGCCCGGCATCTCTCCACCGGCGCGCTGAGTGTCCATCTGGTCACCCCCGGGCACGAACTCCTCGCGGCCAGGACGCCGGGTGGGCGACTCGCCGCATACGCCCTCCTCGTGGACGGGATCGAGATGGACCCGGCCTGCGCCGATCAGATCCTCCACCGACCCACCGTCGGGATCAGCAAGCTGTACGTCGACCCCGGCCACCACGGTTCGGGCATCGCGGCCCTGGTTCTCGACGACGTCGTCCGGAGGTGTGCCGGGAGGGGCGCGCGAAGTCTGTGGCTCGCCACCAACGTGGCCAACACCAGGGCACGCCGGTTCTACGCCAGGCAGGGGTTCGCCGAACGGGGAACGCGCACGTTCGACGTGGGCGGCGTGTCCAACACCGACGTCGTCTACGAGAGGGAGCTCGGTGGGAGGGCCCCGGGTCAGGACTGAGCGTTCAGCCGCCGACCGTCTCGAAACGCGACAGCGCGAGGAGCCGGGACGTGGCCCGCAGGTACTTCTTCCGGTAGCCGCCGGCGATCATCTCCTCGGTGAAGATCGCGTCGAGCTTCTCCCCCGAGTTACGGACGGGGATCCCGGCGTCGTACAGGCGGTCCGCCAGGACGACCAGACGCAGGGCGATGGCCTGGTCCGGCAACGGAGCGACGTCGCGCAGGCACACCCTGGTCACCCCGTCGACGAGGCGGTTGTACTTGGACGGGTGGAGGGTGGCCAGGTGCCCGCACAGCGCGTCGAAGTCGTCCAGCGTCGCCCCGGGGTCCGCGCCGGCGTCCGCCTCGAGCTCCGCCTCGGACATGGGGTCCGGCGCCGGAGGAAGATTGCGGTGACGGTAGTCGGGGCCGTCGACTCGGATCGACTCGAAGATCCCCGACATCTTGCGGATCTCGCGCATGAAGTCCTTGGCCGCGAACCGCCCCTCGCCGAGCTGCTCGGGAAGGGTGTTGGAGGTGGCGGCCACGCTGACGCCCGCCGTGGTGAGCTCCGCGAGCAGCCGGGACACCAGCATGGTGTCACCCGGGTCGTCCAGCTCGAACTCGTCGATGCACAGCACCGAGTGACCGGACAGCTCCTCGACCGCACGGTTGAACCCGAGGGCACCCACCACGTGGGTCAGTTCGACGAACGTGCCGAACGCCTTGGGCTCGGGACAGGTGTGGTAGATCGAGGTCAACAGGTGGGTCTTGCCCACACCGAACCCGCCGTCGAGATAGATCCCCGCCCCCTCCACCGACTTGGGTCGACGCCCGAACAGTCCCTTCTTGGGGGAACGACGGGTCACGACGCCCTCGGCGAACTCCCGACACGCCTTGACCGCGGCGGCCTGGGAGGGCTCGGCGGGGTCCGGGATGTAGGACTCGAAACTCACGTCATCGAACATCGACGGCGGGACCATCTGTGCCACGAGTTGGTCGGCGGGGACCACCGGGGTGACGTCAACGAGGCGAGAGACCATGCGATGAGCCTATCGTGGGGCGACAGGCGTCAGAACGGAAGGAGCCCCAGGTGCTGTCGACCCGACCCCCCGCGCTCGACGACGACCCGGCTTCGCTCGACGCGATCTGGACCGCCCTCCAGCCGGACCAGCCCACGGGCGCCCCGATGATCCGTGCCGTCATGATCTCCTCCATCGACGGGACCACCACCGTCGACGGCCGGAGCGGGGGCCTGGGAACGCCCACCGACCGCCTGGTCTACGACGCCATGCGGGCCCGCGCCGACCTCGTCCTGGTGGGGTCCGGGACGGCGTTGGCCGAACGCTACGGTCCCGCCGTGGTGAGCCCGGTCTGGACGGACCGGCGCACCGGACCAGCGCCCACCGTCCTCGTCCTCACCAGGTCGCTACCCGATCGGCTGATCGACCTCTGCGCCGGCACCGACGACCGGGTCCGGATCGCCGCGGCACACGAGGTGGGTCGTCAGCGCATCGAGGCCGCGCGGGCGCGGGGCGTGAGAGTGCACGTGCTC
>NZ_JAALED010000293.1:0-6251 GCF_014145155.1 Dietzia sp. B19
GCCGGCGTTCGCCGAGGCGGTGGCCGAGTCCGTCGGCGGGGACCTGGTGCCACTCGGTTCGGCCGGGGCCAAGGCCGCGGCCGTGGTGCGCGGGGAGGCGGACGCCTACATCCACGCCGGTGGCCAGTACCAGTGGGACTCGGCCGCACCGGCCGGGGTGGCCCTGGCCAGGGGGTTCGTCGCGGTGCGCGTGGACGGTTCCCCGTTGGAGTACAACGTGGCCGAGACCTACCTGCCGGATCTTGTGGTGTGCCGCGCGGACCTGGCCGAGGCGATCCTGGAGGCCATCGCCTCGGCCTGAGGGGTCAGGCCCCGGGGCGGATCACCTGCTCGTGACCAGGGCTCCGGCAATGGCGGCCATGAACGCGTCCTTGGCCAGGCTCATGCCCTCCTGGGAGGGGCGGATGCCGTCGGACTCGGTCATCGAGGGGTTGCGGAAGTACATCGCCAGCAGGCCGGCGGAGAAGGTGCCGAGCGCGGCGCCCGCGAGGCGCGGCGAGACCACGGGCGTGAGCAGTGCCGCGCCGATCCCGATCTCGGAGTAGGCGACGAACTTGCCGAACGTGTCCGGCTCCAGCTTGGTGACCTGCGGGACGCCGGTGGCGGCGAATCCCTGTAGGCCCTGGGCCGCCTCGGTGGGCAGGTTGCGCTTGGACAGTCCCGAGTTGAGGACGAACGCGCCGGTGACTCCGCGGAGGATGGCGTTGGGCAGGCTCATGGGGTGCTCCTGTGGGGGTCGGGGTCGCGAGTGCTGCGACACAGGTGAAGTGACTCTTTGGTGATGTGACACCCAGGAGGGTAACGCACATGATGCCTGATTCCGCCCCGGGGAGATCGACCCCACAGGATGCGCGAGCGGGCCTCCGGTGGGACAGTCATTTCCATGAGCCCGAACAGCAGCCGCGACATCACCGACAAGCCCGACCCGGACGCCGACCCGGATTCGGGGAAGCCCGACTCGCCGACCTCACTGAAGGCCGGGACCTGGAAGATCGGCCTCACGCGTGCCGCCGCCGAGTTCTCCAAGGACAAATGCACGGACCTGGCCGCCGCGCTGACGTACTTCGCGGTGCTCTCGATCTTCCCGGCGCTGCTGGCGGTGGTGTCCCTGCTCGGCGTGTTCGGTCAGGGCCAGGAGACCGTCAACGCCGTGATGGAGCTGTTCGAGGGTGCTGCCCCGGAGGAGACACTCGCGGCTCTGCGGGGGCCCATCGACTCGTTGGTCAACACCCCGGCCGCCGGACTCGCCCTCATCACAGGTCTGCTGGGCGCGCTGTGGACGGCGTCCGGCTACGTGGGCGCCTTCGGGCGGGCCATGAACCGCATCTACGAGGTCGAGGAGGGGCGCCCCTTCTGGAAGCTCAAGCCCGCCATGATCGTGCTGACCGCGGTCCTTCTGCTCCTGGTCTGCCTGGCCGGGCTCATGCTGGTCGTCAGCGGCCCGATCGCCGCCTGGGTGGGTGACCTCGTGGGCCTCGGCGAGACCGCCGTGACCGTGTGGGGCATCGCCAAGTGGCCGGTGCTGGTCCTCGTCGTCGTCGTGATCCTGGCCGTGCTCTACGGGTTCTCGCCCAACGTCAAGCAACCCAAGTTCCGGTGGGTCTCCGTCGGCGCGATCGTGGCGTTGGTGGTCTGGGCGGTCGCCACGGCGGGGTTCGTGTTCTACGTGTCCAACTTCTCGAGCTACAACGCCACGTACGGATCGCTGGCCGGCGTGATCATCTTCCTGCTCTGGCTCTGGATCACCAACAACGCGCTGCTGTTCGGGGCCGAGGTCGACGCCGAGGTGGAGCGGGCCCGCGAGCTGCAGGCCGGACTGCACGCCGAGGAGACCATCCAGCTCCCGCCGCGCGACACCACCGCCAGTGACAAGGCCGAGGAGAAGCGGCAGAAGACCATCGACGACGCCGCCGACGTCCGCCGCGAGGCCCAGGCGGAGCAGGCGCGTCACCCCCATTGAGACGAGCGCCGGGCTCTGCCCACAGGCTGAGCGCCGGGCGCTGATCAGTCTGGCGCAGCCCTTACTGTGGGCGATCTGTGATCAGTCTGTGGGCGCGGCGGGAGGCGCCACGCGCGGTCGAACAGCCACAATCGGGGGATGACCACTTCCGGCGGGACCACGTCGACCGCGCGACGACGCCTGCGCACCGTCCGCCTGGTCCTCGAACGCTCGGTGGGTGAGTTCTTCCGCGACCGGGGTCCCGACCAGGCGGGGGCGCTCACCTTCTACGGAGTGCTCTCGCTGTTTCCCGCGCTCCTGGTGGTGGTCTCGCTGCTCGGCGTGTTCGGGCAGGGGGCCAGGACCGTGGACGCCCTCATGGAGATGCTCTCCGATATCGCCCCGCCGGAGGTTCTGGATCCGATCCGCGGCCCCGTCGAGGCCGTCGTCACCACGCAGGCCGCCGGGACGGCGCTGGTGGTGGGCGCGACCATCGCGCTGTGGACCGCGTCCCGCTATGTCTGGGCGCTCGGTCGCGCGATGAACCTCATACTCGGAGTGGAGGAGGGACGGCCGCCGTGGCGGCTGCTGCCCGTCGGCCTGCTGCTCACGGCGTTGCTCATCGTCCTCGTGGCCGTCGGGGGCCTGGCGCTGGTGTTCACTGGCCCCATCGCCGAGACCGTGGGTGGGTGGATCGGCCTCGGCGAGACGGCGTTGGCCGTGTGGAGTGTGGCCAAGTGGCCGGGGGCCCTGATCTCCGCCATCCTCGCGTTGGCGATCCTCTACCGGTTCGCTCCCAACGTGGCCGGACGCAAATTCCACTGGGTCTCGCTGGGTGCGGCGGCGGCCCTACTCATCATCGGTGTCGCCACCGCCGGTTTCGGCTTCTTCGTCTCCAACTTCGGCAACTTCAACCGCTCGTACGGATCGCTGGCGGGGATCATCGTGTTCCTGTTGTGGTTGTGGTTGGTCAACATGGCCGTGCTCTACGGCGCGCGGCTGGACACCGAGGTGCTGCGTATCCGCCAACTCCGGGCCGGCATCCCGGCCGAGGAGACGGTGCAGGTGACCCCGCGCGACACGACGGCCAGTGACTTCTTCGCGCGCCGGCGGGCCACGATGCTCGCCGACTACCGGGAACTGCGCCGGGATCCGGCCCCCGTCGACGACGACACCTCCGCTGATGACGTGGCGGCCGGTGACGCGGATGCCGAGGCCGGGGAGACGGCCGAGGCGGCACCTCCACGACGGTAGGGTTGGCCGCATGCGCCTCGTCGTCACCGGGGGAGCCGGGTTCATCGGCGCCAACTTCGTCCACACCGTGGTCCGTGAGCACCCCCACGCCCACGTCACCGTGCTGGACGCCATGACCTACGCCGCCAATCGCGCGAGTCTGGCCGGATTCCCGTCGGATCGGGTCGAGCTGGTGGAGGCCGACTGCGCGGACCCCGCCGTCACCGACCGGCTCGTCGCGCAGCTCACGGGGCCTGACGACGCGGTGGTGCACTTCGCCGCCGAGAGCCACAACGACAACTCGCTCGCCACCCCGTGGCCGTTCGTGCACTCCAACATCGTGGGCACCTACGCCGTGCTCGAGGCCTGCCGCGGCCACGACGTGCGCCTGCACCACGTCTCGACCGACGAGGTCTACGGCGACCTCCAGCTGGACGATCCGGACAGGTTCACCCCGGCCACCGCGTACAACCCGTCGAGCCCGTACTCGGCCACCAAGGCGGGCGCGGACATGTTGGTGCGCGCGTGGGTCCGCAGCTTCGGTGTCCGCGCCACGATCAGCAACTGCTCCAACAACTACGGCCCGTTCCAGCACATCGAGAAGTTCATCCCGCGGCAGATCACCAACCTTCTCACCGGGCAGCGCCCCCGCCTCTACGGCAGTGGTGCCAATGTCCGGGACTGGATCCACGTCGACGACCACAACTCGGCGGTCCTGCGGATCCTGGCACGAGGTGAGCTCGGGCGGACCTACCTCGTCGGCGCCGACGGCGAGCACTCCAACCTGCAGGTCATGCAGATGATCTGCGAGCTGATGGGCGCCACCGCCACCGACGGCGACCCCGGCTTCGACCACGTCACCGACCGCCCCGGCCACGACCTGCGCTACGCGATCGACGCCACCGCCACCCGCGAGGAGCTCGGGTGGGAGCCGCAGCACACGAACCTGCGGGACGGGCTGGCCCAGACCATCGAGTGGTACCGCGAGAACCGCGACTGGTGGGAGCCGGTCAAGGAGAGCGTCGAGGCGAAGTACGCCCGGACGGAGAAGATGCTGTGAAGGGCATCGTCCTGGCCGGCGGCAGCGGCACCCGTCTGCGCCCCCTCACTCTGGCCACCAGCAAGCAACTCATGCCGGTCTACGACAAGCCGATGATCTACTACCCGCTGTCCACGCTCATGCTGGCGGGCATCCGCGACATCCTGCTCATCACCACGCCCGAGGACGCGCCGCAGTTCCGGCGGCTCCTGGGCGACGGCAGCCAGTTCGGCATCACCCTGAGCTACGTCGAGCAGGCCGCCCCCGAGGGCCTGGCCCAGGCGTTCGTCCTGGGTGCGGACCACATCGGTGACGACCCGGTGGCGCTGATCCTGGGCGACAACATCTTCTACGGCCCCGGGATGGGAGCGCAGCTGCGACGGTTCGCCGACCTCGACGGCGGCGCCGTGTTCGCCTACCGCGTGTCCAACCCGGGCGACTACGGGGTGATCGACTTCGACGCCGCCGGCCGCGCGATCAGCCTCGAGGAGAAGCCCGAGAACCCGTCCTCCGACTTCGCCGTCCCGGGGCTCTACTTCTACAGCGCCGACGTGGTGGAGGTGGCGCGGAACCTCGAGAAGTCGCCGCGCGGGGAATACGAGATCACCGACGTCAACCGGCACTATCTCGAGGCCGGCCGCCTACAGGTCGAGGTGCTCCCGCGTGGAACCGCCTGGCTGGACACCGGCACCCACGACTCTCTGCTCGACGCGGGCAACTACGTCCGGACCATCGAGGACCGGCAGGGCCTGAAGATCGGCTGCCCGGAGGAGGTGGCGTGGCGGATGGGGTATCTCGACGACGACGAGCTCACCGACCGCGCCCACGACCTCAGGAAATCGGGGTACGGGGCCTACCTGCTCGACGTGCTCCGCCGCGAAAAGGGTCGGCAGTGGTGAGCGGCGGCCATCCGGACGATCAGCCTGCACAGCCGCCCCCCCCGATGCACGCACGCCTGAGCAGCGGTGCACGCGGGAGTGCAGAGGGGGGAGCGGCTGCAGAGGGGGCGGGCGAGCCCTTGCGCCCCGCCGGGCTGCCGCGGGTCCTCGTCACCGGCGGAGGCGGGCAGCTCGGGCACGCGCTCTCCGGGGTGGCCGACGCCCCGGGCCGTGACGAACTGGACATCACCGATCCTGCGTCGATGTCCGCCGCCCTGGACCGCTTCTCGCCGGAGGTGGTGATCAACGCGGCCGCGTACACCGATGTCGACGGCGCCGAAGCCGACGAGGCGGGGGCCCGGGCGATCAACACCGTCGGCGCCGAGGAGCTCGCCGCAGCGTGCCGGGAGCGCGGAATCCGGATGGTCCACATCAGTACTGACTACGTCTTCTCCGGCGAGATCCCCGGAGGAGGTGACCCGGCCACCGCTCCGGCGCTCGAGCCCACGGACCCGACCGCCCCCACCACGGCGTACGGGCGGACCAAGCTGGCGGGGGAGCGGGCTGTGCTGGCTTCGCACCCGGAAGCGACCGTCATCCGCACCGCGTGGCTCTACACCGGCCCGCAACGCGAGTCCCTCGGCCTGTCCGGCAGCGACTTCGTGGCCACCATGGTCCGACTGGAGCGCGAGCGAGACACGCTCAACGTGGTCGACGACCAGTGGGGCTCGCCCACCTATACGCAGGCCCTCGCCGGCGGTCTGCTGGAGATGCTGGCCGCCGAGAGGGCCGGTCGGGTCGACACCCGAGGGCTCACCCTGCACGGGGCCGGAGGCGGGCGCGCGACGTGGTGGGAGCTCGCCCGCGAGGTGTTCAGCCGGTACGGCGCCGATCCGGACCGGGTCCGTCCCTGCCGTTCGGACGAGTTCCCACGCCCGGCACCGAGGCCGGCGTTCTCCGTGCTGTCCGATACCTCATGGCAGGCGGCGGGACTCTCACCGCTACCGGACTGGCGGGCCGACCTCACCAGCGCCATCGCCGAACACGCACGGGTCGCGCGCGGCGGAGGTGACCGGTGAGGCGACCGGCAACCCTGCGCGCATGACCCATCCGCGCTTCGGTCCACGCCTCCGCCGCGCGGCCCTCGCGGCAGGTGCGATCG
>NZ_JAALED010000294.1:0-2244 GCF_014145155.1 Dietzia sp. B19
GCTCGAGCGGGGGATCTCGCAGGCCGGGGCGACCCGGACGGCTCGGGCGTTGGCCCGCCTCAACCACCGCGGCGGCACGGACTGCCCCGGGTGCGCCTGGCCCGAGTCCATCACCGGTCCGCGCAAGCCGGCGGAGTTCTGCGAGAACGGCGCCAAGGCGGTGGCCGAGGAGTCCACGACCCGGACGGTGACCCCCGAGTGGTGGGCCGCCCACCCGATCCGCGAGCTGCGGGACAAGACCGAGTACTGGCTGGGCAACCAGGGCCGGATCACCGAGCCGGTGGTGCTCAGGCCCGGCGACGAGCACTACTCTCCGATCGGCTGGCGGGAGGCGTTCGCGCTCATGGCCGAGCACGTCACCGCCACCTCGCCCGACCGCTGCGTGTTCTACACCTCCGGTCGGACGGCCAACGAGACCGCGTTCATGTACCAACTTCTCGCGCGGTCCATCGGCACCAACAACCTGCCCGACTGCTCCAACATGTGCCACGAGTCCTCCGGGTCGGCCATGACGCCCACGATCGGCATCGGCAAGGGGACTGTCTCGCTCGAGGATTTCGATCACGCGGACGTCATCCTCGTCGTCGGACAGAATCCCGGCACCAACCACCCACGGATGCTCTCCACCCTCACCGACGCCCGGCGGCGCGGGGCCCACGTGGTGGCGGTCAACCCGTTGCCCGAGGCCGGACTGCTGGGGTTCGCCGATCCGCAGTCCCCCACCGGGATCGCCAAGAGCCTGGTCGAGGGCGGGGGCGAGACCGTCTCGGATGACTTCCTGCAGATCAAGGTGGGTGGCGACCTCGCGCTGTTCCAGGCCCTGGGCCACCTGCTGCTCCGGGCCGAGGAGGCCGCGCCCGGCACGGTCGTGGACCGCGACTTCGTGGACACGTGCACCGAGGGCTTCCGGGACTACGCCGCCGCGCGTGCCGAGCTTGACTGGGAGACCACCGAGCGGGCCACGGGTCTGCGCCGCGACCAGGTCGAGCGACTGGCGACGCTGCTCGTGCACTCGCGGGGCACGATCATCTGCTGGGCTCTGGGACTCACGCAGCAGCCCCACTCGGTGGACACCCTGCGCGAGATCGTCAACGTCCTGCTGCTGCAGGGCAACTTCGGCAAACCCGGCGCCGGCGCCTGCCCGGTCCGCGGCCACTCGAACGTGCAGGGCGACCGGACCATGGGGATCTGGGAGAAGCCGGGCGCGAGGTTGTTGGACGGGCTCGACGACGAGTTCGGCATCACCTCGCCGCGTGAGCACGGCTACGACTCGACCGAGACGCTCGAGGCGTTCGAGCGCGGTGACGTGGACGTGTTCGTCTCCATGGGCGGCAACTTCGCCAAGGCCTGTTCGGACACCGACGTCCTCGAGAAGGGGATGCAACGCACCGGGCTGACCGTCCACGTGTCGACCAAGCCCAACCGCTCCCACGTGGTCCACGGGCAGACGTCGCTCATCCTCCCGACTCTCGGGCGGACGGACCGCGACGACCGCCACCCCGGGGGGGCACAGTTCGTCTCAGTGGAGGACTCGATGTCGGTGATCCGCTCGTCCCAGGGGCGGCTGGAGCCGGTGTCGGAGCAGTTGCTCAGCGAACCGCAGATCGTCGCGGGCATGGCGGAGGCGATCCTCGGTCACGACCACCCGGTGGGGTGGCGCGCGATGGCGGAGGACTACGACGTGATCCGCGACCACATCGCGCGGGTGATCCCCGGCTTCACCGACTACAACCGGCGGGTGCGACAGAAGTCCGGGTTCGTGCTGCCCAACCCGCCGCGCGACACCCGGTCCTTCGCCACCCCGTCCGGGCGCGCGCACTTCACGGTGTCACCGCTCGAGTGGCTGGAGGCCCCGGCCGGGCACCTGATCCTGCAGACCATGCGGTCCCACGACCAGTACAACACCACTTTCTACGGTCTCGACGACCGCTACCGGGGCATCTCCGAGGGGCGCCGGGTGATCCTCGTGAACCCGGATGACCTGCGCGACCTGGGCCTCGCGGACCGCCAGCTGGTCGACGTGGTGAGTGTGTTCACCGGCGCGGACGGCGTGACCAGCGAGCGCAGGGCGGAGGAGTTCCGGCTGGTGTCCTACCCGACGGCCCGCGGCTGCTGCGCGGCCTACTTCCCCGAGGCCAACAACCTGGTCCACCGTCAGAACGTGGCGCGGGAGTCCAACACGCCCGGTTTCAAGGCGGTGACCGTCCGGTTCGAGCCGCGGAGCGAGCGCTAGCGAGCGCAGCG
>NZ_JAALED010000295.1:0-1176 GCF_014145155.1 Dietzia sp. B19
TTTCTTCGGCCTGACGGTCGCCGAGCGGGCCGCGGCCGAGCTCGGCAAGCGCGTGCTGGTGCTCGACCGGCGTCACCACATCGGCGGCAACGCCTACTCCGAGCCCGAGCCCGAGACCGGGATCGAGATCCACAAGTACGGCGCGCACCTGTTCCACACCTCCAACGAGCGGGTGTGGGAGTACGTCAACCGTTTCACCGACTTCACCGGCTACCAGCACCGCGTGTTCGCGATGCACAAGGGCACGGCGTACCAGTTCCCCATGGGGTTGGGCCTGATCAACCAGTTCTTCGGGCGCTACTACTCGCCCGACGAGGCGCGGGAGCTCATCGCCGAGCAGGCCGCGGAGTTCTCGGCCGAGGACGCGGCCAACTTCGAGGAGAAGGCCATCTCGCTCATCGGGCGGCCGCTCTACGAGGCGTTCATCAAGGACTACACCGCCAAGCAGTGGCAGACCGACCCCAAGAACCTGCCCGCCGGCAACATCACCCGCCTGCCCGTGCGCTACACGTTCGACAACCGCTACTTCAACGACACCCACGAGGGCCTGCCCGTCGACGGCTACACCGCGTGGCTGGAGAACATGGCCGCCGACGAGAAGATCGACGTGGTCCTGGACACCGACTGGTTCGACGTCCGCGAGGCCGTCCGCGCGGCGAGCCCGGACGCGCCCGTGGTCTACACCGGCCCGCTGGACCGCTACTTCGACTACGCCGAGGGCGAGCTCGGGTGGCGCACCCTGGACTTCGAGACCGAGGTCCTGCCCACCGGCGACTTCCAGGGCACCCCGGTGATGAACTACAACGACGCGGAGTTCGACTACACGCGCATCCACGAGTTCCGCCACTTCCACCCCGAGCGGACGAACTACCCCACGGACAAGACCGTCATCATGCGCGAGTACAGCCGCTTCGCCGAGCGCTCCGACGAGCCGTACTACCCGATCAACGAGTCCACCGACCGCGAGCGGCTGGCCCTCTACCGCGACCGCGCCAAGGCCGAGACCGCGGCGAACCGCGTGATCTTCGGCGGCCGGCTGGGCACGTACCAGTACCTGGACATGCACATGGCGATCGCGTCGGCGCTGACGATGTTCGACAACACCCTCGCCCCGCACCTGCGGGACGGGACGCCGCTCGCCGACTGAGGCCCGGCCGGCCCGGCCGCGGCGGGTCC
>NZ_JAALED010000296.1:0-7248 GCF_014145155.1 Dietzia sp. B19
GCACGGGCCCGAAGATCTCCTCCTGGAACAGCCGCATCTTGTTGTGGCCGCGGAAGACGGTCGGCTGCACGTAGAAGCCGCCCGCGAGATCGCCCTCGAGCTCCGCCCGTCCGCCGCCGGTGAGGACGTCCGCGCCCTCCTGCTTGCCGATGTCGATGTAGGACAGGATCTTCTCCAACTGGTCATTGGAGGCCTGCGCGCCGAGCATCGTGTCGGTGTCGAGCGGATTGCCCTGCGTGATCTTGTTGGTGCGCTCGATCGCGAGCTCGCTGAACTCGTCGAAGACCGACCTCTGCACGAGCGCGCGCGACGGGCACGTGCACACCTCGCCCTGGTTGAGGCCGAACATCGCGAAGCCCTCGAGCGCGGCCTGACGGAAGTCGTCGTCGGCGTCCATGACGTCCTCGAAGAAGATGTTGGGGCTCTTGCCGCCCAACTCGAGGGTCACCGGGATGAGGTTCTCCGAGGCGTACTGCATGATCAGGCGTCCGGTGGTGGTCTCACCGGTGAAGGCGACCTTGCGGATGCGGGGGTTGGAGGCCAGCGGCTTGCCGGCCTCGGTGCCGAATCCGTTGACCACGTTCACGACGCCGGGCGGGAGCAGGTCGCCGATCACGGACATGAGGAACAGGATCGACGCCGGGGTCTGCTCGGCGGGCTTGAGCACCACGCAGTTACCCGCGGCCAGGGCCGGGGCGAGCTTCCACACCGCCATGAGGACCGGGAAGTTCCACGGGATGATCTGTCCGACCACGCCGAGCGGCTCGTGGAAGTGGTACGCCACCGTGTCCTCGTCGATCTGCGAGATCCCGCCCTCCTGGGCGCGGATGCAGCCGGCGAAGTAGCGGAAGTGATCGATCGCCAGCGGGATGTCGGCGGCCAGGCACTCGCGGATCGGCTTGCCGTTGTCCCACGACTCGGCCAGCGCGATGGCCTCGAGGTTCTCCTCCATCCGGTCGGCGATCCGGAGCAGGACCAGCGAGCGCTCCGCGGCGGAGGTGGCGTTCCAGCCGGGGGCCGCGGCCCACGCGGCGTCCAGGGCCGCCTCGATGTCCTCGGACGTGCCGCGGCCGACCTCGCAGAAGACCTGGCCGGTGATCGGGGTGACGTTCTCGAAGTACTCGCCCTTGACGGGTGCCACCCACTCGCCGCCGATGAAATGGTCGTAGCGGCTCTTGTAGGACATCACCGAACCATCGGCGCCGGGCTGTGCGAAAACGGGCATCGTGCCCCTCCTTCTCCTCCGCGCGACCCCCGTGGTCGTCGCTGTGATGTAGGACACTATGCGCGGCGGGGTTGCAGCAACGTTGCACGACCGCCGGCCCGAGCCGATCGCGTGCGGCCACTGCCCGACCGGGCAGGGCCGGACCCGTTCGACCTGCCGGAATCCACCGGATCCCCTCGCCGCGGGCCTCCCGCTCGCCCTACCGTCTGCCCCCATGGAGACCACAGCGACCCGCGGGACGAGCCGGACGATCTCGGCGATCCGGGGCGGACCGGGCCGGCGCTTCGGGGCGTTCACCGTGATCGCCGACGACCGTCGGGTGCGGATCGGGCACGACCTCGACGACGACGAGGTCAGCGAGGCGCTGATCCCGGCCATGGCCCGCGACCTGCTCGCGACCGGGGTCCTGCACACCGTCGACGAGTTCCACCGGGCCGTGACCGCGCTCGTGACCTGCCGGGACGCGAGATGGGAGGAGTGCTGGTCCGCCTACTACCGGTCGTCGATCTCGGCTCTGGCCAGCGGCGTCTGCCCGTTCTCCCCGGTGCACGACCGGGCGGTGGCGGAGATGGTCGGCGACTCCGCGGTGGAGATCGGGTGTTGCTTCGGGTTCCTGTCCCTGCGGCTCGCCCGCGAGGGTGTCAGGACCATCGCCGTGGACCTCGACCCCTCCGTCCTCGGGTTGCTCCGGACCTGCGCACCCGTCGGCGCCGCCCGGCCCACGCCCGTCTGCCTCGACGCCCGGACGACCCCACTGGCCCCGGCCGCCGCGGACACCGTCTACCTCGTCCACGTCCTCGAGCATCTGGACGAGGACGCCGGCTGGGACATGGTCCGCGACGCACTCCGTCTGGCGCGGAGACGCCTGGTGATCGCCGTGCCCTTCGAGGCCGTCGCCGTGGCGCAGTACGGCCATGTCCGGACCTTCGACGTCCCCACGCTGACGGCACTCGCCGCCCGGATCGAGGCTGTCGGTGACGGCCGGGCCTCCGGTGTGCGGACCCGGGTCGACCAGCACCACGGCGGGTGGCTCGTGGTCGACAAGTGACGCGCCCCGTCGCCCCGTCGCCCCGTCGCCAAGAGCGTTCCGCACACGTTTGCCGAGAAGAGGGTGCGCGGAACGCTCTTCTCGTTGGGCTGCCCGGTCGGTGGCGGGGCGGGGCGGCGGCGACGGGCGGGGCGGGGGCGGTCAGAGCAGGCCCTGCTGACTGGCCACGTACACCGCCTCGGCCCGCCGTGAGACCTTGAGCTTGCGCAGGATGTTGCTGATGTGGAACTTGGCGGTCGTGGCCGAGATGAACAGCGCCTGACCGATCTCCTTGTTGGACATCCCCTCCGCCAGCAATTTCAGGACCTCGATCTCCCGGGCCGACAGGGCCTCGGACGCCGAGCCCACGCCCTTGAGCGCGTCGAGCACCATGGACGCGGTGCGGGCGTCGAAGGCGCTCTGCCCCGCCGAGACCGACCGGACGGCGGTCACCAGCTCGGTCACGTCCACGTTCTTGACCACGTATCCCCGGGCCCCCGCCCGGACCGCCCGCACGACGATCGCCTTGTCGAGGAAGGTCGTGAGCACCAGGGGGGCCACGTCGGGGAACAGGTCGCGGACCGCCGCACAGACCCGCAACCCGTCGAGCTCGGAGCCGCTCCCGAGTTTGAGGTCGATCACCGCGACGTCCGGGCGGGTCGAGCGGATGACCTCAAGCGCAGCGTCCGCGGTCGACGCCTCACCGACCACCTCGAGGTCGGGCTCCCGCTCCAGCATCAGTCGCAATCCCTCTCGCAGGACGGCGTGGTCGTCCACCAGGACGGTGCGGATCGTCGACGGTGGGGTCGTGGGGCCGGTCCCAGGCGGGGTCCTCGGCCCGGGGGTCGTCGGACCCGGGGTCATCGGGCCGGCCGCCGGTCGAGTCCGTCGACGCGGGGCGCCACCACAGTGATCGCCACCCCACCCAGGTCGGACTGCACGATGCCCAGTTCTCCCCCCACCAGCTCGGCCCTCTCCCTCATGTTGACCAGGCCCTGGCGCTCCGCGGGGGAACCGGTCCGCTCGCCCTCGAGCATGGCCCGCAGGTCCTCCGGCCGTCCCACGCCGTCGTCCTCCACGGTCAGCACCACGGCCTCGTCACCGAAGTCCAGGGTCACCACCACGCCGTGCCCCCGCGAATGCCGCGCGGAGTTCGCGAGCGCCTCACCGGCGATCCGGAGCAGCTCGTGCTCGATCCCGGGGGTCGTCGGGACCTCGTCGCCGAGCACCCGGACCTCGGTGGTCATGCTCGACGGGACGTGGAGGCGGCACAGGTCCTCGATCAGGCGGCTCAACCGCCCGTCCCCGTCGTCGATCGTGCGCAGGGCGTAGATCACGGACCGGAGCTGGTCGACGGCCTGGTCGGTCAGGTGCACCGCCTTCTCCAGCAGCGGCCGCTGCCGGTCGACCCGCCCCACCGCGTCGAGTCCGAGTTGCAGGTGCATCCCCGCGCCGAGGACCAGCTGGGAGACGCTGTCGTGGAGTTCCCGGGCCATCCGCGACCGTTCCACGTCGAGGATCCGCTGGCGGTGTGCGGCGTCGAGTTCCCGATGGGCCAATTCCAGTTCGGAGTTCCGCCGGGACAGCTCCACCACGTGCCCCCGGGCCTCCTCGTACGCCTCCTCCGCCCGCGCGAGCAACGTCTCCTGGTCCCGGAAAAGGACGGAGTTGTGCAGTGCCACGGCCGCCTGCGCGGCGAGAATCCGCAGGACCACCGTGTCGATGTCCTCGGCCGGCCGCCCGGGGTGGCGCCAGGACGCCAGTCCCCCGATCACCCCGCCGTGCAGTATCAGCGGCACGGTCACCGCGTCGGGGCCTCCGGCGTCCGCGACCTCGGAGGACCTGCCGCCGCGGAGGACCGCGAGGAGGACATTGACCACATCAGTGGGCAGCCCCTCCGGGACCGGCGCCAGATCCCGCCCCTCGAACGCGACGAACCGCCCCTCGGGGTCCACGATGACGTGCCGTGGCTCGACGGACGGGAGCTGACCGTCCCGGAGGGCGACCAGCGCCCACTCGGCGTCGAGCTGGTCGTAGGCGACCCGGAGGACCGACAGCATCAGCTCCTCGGGCCCCTCGGCGGTCCGCACCAGCGCACCGGAGACCCGATCGAGCGCGTGCATGGAGCGGCGCAGCCTCGACTCCGCCGCACGGTACTGATCGAAGAAGCTCCTCTTGACCGACCGCAGGCCCAGGAGGGAGTCCAGATCCGTGGGCCCCTCGGTCATGACGCCTCCCGGTACAGTCGTTCGACGTCCTCGAGGGTGACGGGACGCGGGTTCGTGGCCATGCACAGATCGTCGAGCGCGTGCGCGGCCAACGTGGGGATGTCCTCGGCACGGACCCCCAGCTGAGCGAGCCCCGCCGGGATCCCGACGGCCTCCGCGAGGTCCCGGAAGCGGTCCGCGACCCGGTCCGTCACCTGGCCGCCCCGGGAGCCGACGGCCACCCCGGCGGCGCGCGCCAGGTCCGCCATGCGGTCCGCGCGCATGACCATCCCGTTGTGCCGGACGACATGGGACAGCAGGACCCCGTTGATCTGGCCGTGCGAGGAGTCGTACCGACCGCCCACCGGGTGGCTCATCGCGTGGACCGCCCCCAGGACGGCGTTGCTGAACGCCATCCCCGCCTCGAGCGACGCGAGCGCCATGTCCTCCAGTTGCCCGTCGCCGTGCCTCTCGCCGCCCCCGAGCCTGTCGAGCGACCGCGTGCACAGCTCGACGGACCGCAGGGCGTGGGAGTCCGTCAACGGACCCGCCGCGCGCGAGAAGTACGCCTCCACCCCGTGGGAGAGCACGTCGATCGCCGTGGCCGCCCGCACGTCCTCGGGGACGGTGGCGTGGGTGGCCGGGTCGATGACCGTCACGTCCGGCACCAGAGAGCGGCTGACGATGGTCACCTTGGTCCGCCGGTCCGAGTCGTTGACCACGCAGAACTGGGAGACGTCGGCACCACTGCCGGCCGTCGTCGGCACGGCCACCACCGGGGGCAGCGGCAACCGGATCCGGTCGACCCCCTCGTACTCGAGGACGTGCCCTCCGTTGGAGACGACGAGCGCCACCCCCTTGGCGGCGTCGATCACCGAGCCGCCGCCCACCGCCACGATGACGTCGCACCCCGAGGAGTGGTAGGTCCTCGCGCCGGAGAGGATCTGGGACGCCCGCGGGTTCGGCCGGACATCGGACCACACGACCGGCTCCGCACCCCGCGCCCTCAGCCCGTCGACGACCGTGCCCGGCCACGGGGTGAGTTCGAGCCACGGATCGGTGACGACGAGGGGACGCCGTGCGCCCAGTCCCATGGCGGCGGTCGCGGCCTCGGGCAGGGCACCGAAGCCGAAGAGGATCTCCGGCGCGTGGAACTTGGCCACCCGGCCTTCCGACGACATGCCCACACGATAGGCCCGGGTCATGTCAGGCGAGCGAGCTTCCCAGCAGACCTGCCCGTTCGGACAGTTCCGCGGGGTCGCGCGCGGTCACCACCCCGTCCAGGTACCGGGCGTACACGCTCAGCCCACACGTGGGCCGGTTCCAGTACCTCCGGGCCTCCGGGGTGATCCACGCCATCCGGTGGGCCCGCCTGCTGATCCGTCCGACCAGGTCCTCCCGCGGATCCAGGCCGTTGCTCCGCCCGTCACCCACGACGAGGACCGAGGTCCGGGCGTCGATCAGGTCGCCGTGGCGGTCGAGCAGCTCGGCGAACATCCGCCCGTAGTCACTGCTGGCCTCGAGGTCCAGACCGGGTGCGGCCAGCACGGTCGCCAACGCGTCCGGACCCGACGACGACAGGAGGTGGTCGGTCACGTCGACGGGTCGGTCGACGAAGGCGACCACGGAGCACCTGTTGACCTTCCGGTGCAGGCTCTGGGCCAGCCGCAGCACGAATCCGGTGACGGGACGGACCGAGAGCGACACGTCGACGAGGATCAGGAGCTTGAGCGGCCCGGGGACACGGGTCCGGTTCATGATGGTGAACGCCTCGCCGTCCGTCGCCCAGGCCCGTCGCAGGGTGGAGCGCGAATCGAGCAGCCCGCGGGCGAACGGCCGGGAGCGCCGCCGGGGGGCGCCCCGGATCCGGCGCATCACCTCGTGAGACGCGCGCTCGAGGTCCCCGCTGTCGGGCGCCTCCGGGCCCCCGTTGACCTCGTCGTCGCCGACACGACCGTCGGTGACGTCCTCCGCGAGGTTCCTCAGGAACTCCACGACCGCGTCGACGAACATCCCCACCTGCTCGCCCGCCGGGGGCCCGCCCTCGTCGGCGTGCACCGCGTACACCTGTCGGGCGTCGTACCCGTCGAGGGTCCGCAGGACGTCGAGCGCGTCCGCCCAGTCCAACGACTCGCCACTGGAGACCGAGATGGCGGAGGACCCCATCTCCCCCACCCGGTCCGACGACGCGCGATCCACCTCGATCTCGTAGGTGACCGAGGACTGCCACCGCTCCGCGCCCGCCTCGACCGCGAACTCCTCCTCGCCCGTCGCGGTCGAGAAGTCGGAGTCGTCGTAGTGGATGTCCTCGTCACGGCGGGCCGTCTCGTCGCCCTCGACCAGGTCACCGATCTCGGCCGGGTCCAGGTCCGACGGGGTGAACGGCGAGGACCCGTCCGAGTCCAGTCCCAGTTCGTCGGGCAGCGCCCCCACCTGCGGGGCGTCGCCCCGGGCCCCTCCGGAGTCCTCGACCCGGGCCGCCCGCACACCGAGGAAGAAGCTGTCGAAGACGGCGTCGAAGCCCCGATTTTCCCGCTGGTACTTGACGGTCACCGCACGGAGCGCCGGCCGAAGGACCTCGGGCCGGGAGGTCCCCACCAGCGCGAGGACCGTCCGCAGTTCCACCACCTCGGCCGGGGAGACCGCCACCCCGCGTTCCCTGAGCAGCCGCCCGAACGCCACGGAGACGATGTCGAGCACCTGCGGGGGCGAGACGTGGGACCTGTCCCCGGCCGTCATCGTCGTCCGGTCCCGCGCCCGGCCACGCTGCGGGCCCGGCCGGCCCCGAA
>NZ_JAALED010000297.1:0-2563 GCF_014145155.1 Dietzia sp. B19
GGTGCCGCCGGCGGGTTCGCCCACGTCGTCGGCGTGGACCGCGGCGCGGGCCGCGACGTCCTGCTCCGGGAGGGTGCCGACATCGTCGTCGTCGACCTGGCCGAACTGATCCCCGGGCTGACGGGGGCGCGGTCATGACACCCGTCCCCCCCGGGCGCGGCCCGGTCCACGACACGATCGGCCAGTCCGTCCCCGGCAACATCCGGACCACCTACGGCGTCAACCTCCGGAGCCACCTCGAGGTGCCGGAGATCAACCGCTCCACGCACCCCGCGGACCCGTGGCGCTGGGTGGAGACAAACCCCAAGGCCTCCCCGCTCGGGGTCTCCGAGACGCAGTTCGCCGTGGCCAACGGCTACCTGGGCATGCGCGGCAACCCCGAGGAGGGTCGCGACTCGGTCCACCACGGCACCTTCGTCAACGGCTTCCACGAGACCTGGCACATCCAGCACGCCGAGGACGCCTACGGGCTCGCGCGCGAGGGCCAGACGATGATCCAGGCCCCGGACACCAAGACGATCCGCATTTATGTGGACGACGAGCCGCTCCGCCTGTCCGTGGCCGACCTCGAGCACTACGAGCGCAGCATCGACTTCCGCGACGGTGTCCTGCGCCGCGAGGTCGTGTGGCGCACCCCCGCCGGCAAGAAGGTCGTCATCCGCTCCAGCCGGATGGTGTCGATGGTGGAGAAGCACCTCGCGGTGATGACCTACGAGATCGAACTCCCCGACGAGCCCGCGCCCGTCGTGATCTCCTCGCAGGTCCTCAACAGGCAGGACGGGGAGAACGAGTACAGCTCCTCGGAGGGTGCCCCGGCACAGGGTTTCGACCCCCGTCGCGCGGAGGGGCTCGAGCACCGCGTGCTCGACCCCCAGGTCACCGAGGATCAGGGCGGTTACCACGTGCACGGCTACCGGTGCGCCAACTCGGGGATGACGATCGCCGTCGCCGTGGACCACATCTTCGAGACCGAGGACGACGTGGCCATGAGCCACGAGATCGACGACGACTCGTCCAAGGTCGTCTACCACGCCCACGCCACCCCGGGGCGAGTGCTCAAGTTGACCAAGCTGGCGGCGTACCACACCTCCGAGGTCGTCCCCGCCCGCGAACTGGCCGACCGGTGCTCGCGCACCCTGGGCCGGGCCCGCGTGCGCGGGGTCGAGGACCTGCACCGCACCCAGCGGGACTGGTACGACCACTTCTGGGACCGCGCCGACGTCGAGGTGGAAGGGCCTGCGGAGACGCAGCAGGCCATCCGCTTCAATCTGTTCCAGCTGGCGCAGGCGTCCGCCCGGGCCGAGTACAACGGCATCGCCGCCAAGGGTGTCACGGGCAGCGGCTACTCCGGCCACTACTTCTGGGACACCGAGACCTACGTCCTGCCGTTCCTCACCTACACCGTGCCGCGGTTCGCCCGGAACGCCCTGCGCTTCCGCTACAACATGCTCGACAAGGCACGCGACCGGGCCAAGTACCTGTCGGTCAAGGGCGCCCTCTATCCGTGGCGGACCATCAACGGCGAGGAGGCGTCGGCGTACTACGAGGCCGGTACCGCGCAGTACCACATCAACGCCGACATCGCGCACGCCCTGGTCAAGTACCTGTGGGCCACCGACGACCAGGAGTTCATGATCCGCGAGGGCGTGGACATGCTGGTCGAGACCGCACGGATGTGGGTCTCGCTCGGGTTCTTCGCCGACGACGGCTGCTTCAACATCCACGGCGTCACCGGGCCCGACGAGTACACCACCGTGGTGGACAACAACCTGTTCACCAACGCCATGGCGAGGTTCAACCTGGTGGCCGCCGCGATCGCGTGCAAGCGGATCGCCGAGCTGGGCGACGGCCGCTGGGCGGGGATCTGCCGGCGCCTGAAGATCGACGACGGCGAGATCGCGGAATGGCGGCGCGCCGCCGAGAGCATGGTGATCGCCTATGACGAGGAACTGGGCGTGCACCCGCAGGACCAGGACTTCCTCGCCAAGGAGGTCTGGGACCAGGATCTCGAGGACCCGCGCCGACCGCTGCTGCTGCACTTCCACCCGCTGGTGATCTACCGGCACCAGGTGCTCAAGCAGGCCGACGTGGTGCTGGCGATGTTCCTGCGCGGCGACGAGTTCTCCGAAGCGGAGAAGCGCGCGAACTTCGAGTACTACGACCCGCTCACCACCGGTGACTCGACGCTGTCCGCGGTGGTGCAGTCGATCATCGCCGCCGAGATCGGGTACTGCGACGAGGCGTTCGAACACTTCCAGAAGGCGCTCGTCGTGGACCTGGCCGATGTGCACGGCAACGCCACCGACGGTATCCACGTGGCCTCCACCGGAGGGGTCTGGTCCGCGCTCGTGAGCGGGTTCGGCGGGATGCGCGACTACCGGGGCGACATCTCGTTCGACCCCCGGGTGCCCGCGGAGTGGGGCGCGGTGACGTTCCGGCTGACCGTGCGCGGGACGCACGTGCGGGTCCGGTGCACCCACACGGAGATCACGATCGACAACCTCAACGGCGCGGACTTCGAGTGCACGGTGCAGGGGCAGCCGGTGACCGTACCCGCCGGCCA
>NZ_JAALED010000298.1:0-1701 GCF_014145155.1 Dietzia sp. B19
TCGGTCCGCACCGGCCGTGCCGGGGGTGTTGACGGCCGGTGCGGGGTCTGTGGGGGCCGCCTGGTCGGCGGCCGGGGTGGTGGACTCGGTGGCGTCCACCGAGTCGTCGTCGTCGACCTCCACGCTGGGCGGCAGGGTGCCGTACAACGCCGCCGAGTCGCGCTCGACGTTGAGTACCTGGGCGCGGGGGCCCCGGTGCGTGGGCAGGTCGAGGGTCTTGGAGGCGAGGTTCGCCACGGTCGGGGCGTTCGCCACACCGACCTCGACGAAGCACTCGATGCCGAGTCCGCCGCGCTCCACGGGCGTGAAGAGCAGCTCCTGGGTCTCGATCCAGCGGACCGGGCTGGCGAACTGCCAGGCCAGCAGCTCGACCAGGAGGAGGCGTCCCAGACGCGTCGGGGTGGCAGACCAGGAGTCCCAGTCGGCCAGGACGTCGGCGAGGGAGTCGGCCGGCACGAGGTCGGCGATCTCCTGCACGAAGTCACGCTCGAGGCTGAACAGGCGCGGGACCAGGTTGGGGATGTAGCGGCCCACGAGCACCGAGATGTCGATGTCGTGCGGGATCAGCGCGTCGAGGGTGGCCCGGAAGTCCGGGACGCCGCCGCGCAGGACGGTGGAGTGGAAGGGCACGTCGATGCCCGGCACCAGGATGAAGGCGTTCTTGCCCCCGGACCGCTCGAGCTCACGCTCGACGGCCTTCTCCAGCGCCTTGCAGCCGGCGACGGTGCCGGCCAGCGCGTACTGGGATCCCGCGAGGTTGTAGTTGACGATCTCGATGAACTCACCCGAGTCCTCGGCCACGGCGGCCACCCAGTCCACGACCTCGTCGTCGCCGATGCCCATCTGCGACGGCCGGATCGCGGCCATCCGGTAGTCGGACCGGCCCTCGGAATCGCGCGGGACCAGCTCGTGCATGGTCGCTCCGCGCTGGAAGACGATCTCCAGCAGCGGCTCGAGCTCGAGCGTGCCGGAGATGGCCGCCAGAGCGTCGTACTCGCCGATCGAGTGGCCGGCGAAGTAGGCACCGTCGATGAACAACCCGTCGGCCTCGAGCTCGGCGCGCTGCGCCACCGCGAGGCACGCCATGGCGACCTGGGTGAACTGGGTGAGGTAGAGCACGCCGTCGGGATGCCGGTGGACGGTGCCACGGACGGTCACCTCGGTCGGGTTCTCACGGACCAGCGCCAGGATGGAGAAGCCGAGGGCCTCGCGGGTGTGCGCGTCGGCGCGGTCCCAGATCTCGCGGGCGGCCGGGCAGCGGGTGCGTCCCTCCATGCCCATCCCCTTGGCCTGGATGCCCTGGCCGGGGAAGGCGTAGACGGTGCGCGGGGCCTCGGTCAGGGCGGTGGCGGCCATGACGGTGGCACCGTCGACCGTGCACGTGACCTCGAGGACCTGGCCGCCGGCGAGACGGCCGGTCTGGACGGCACGGACCTTGATGTGGTCGCCCGGTCGGACCGGGGCGAGCATGCGGGCGGTCCAGCCGGCGATCCGCAGGGCGGGGGTCTTCCCGTCCGAGGCCTGGACCGCGTGCTGCGCGGCGGCCGAGAGCCACATCCCGTGGACGATCACGCCGCCCAGGCCGGCGAGGTCGGCCGCGGTGTCGGAGACGTGGATGGGGTTGTGGTCGCCGGAGACCAGCGCGAAGGCGGTCATGTCGTGCGGCGCGATGAGCGAGGTGGACACCCGCTGCTGGCGGCA
>NZ_JAALED010000299.1:0-1618 GCF_014145155.1 Dietzia sp. B19
GACGACGTCCTGCTCGGGTACCCCACGGTCGACCGCGCGGCGCTCGCGCGACTGGGGGCGGATCCGGCCGCGCTCGACGCGGTGACCCTGATGGTCGACGACGAACGCCAGCTGGAGATCGCCCGCGAGTCGGGTGCCGGTGGGGCGAGGGTGTGCGTCGACGTGGACGCCTCGCTCCGGTTCGGACCCCTCCACCTGGGCGTCAGGCGGTCCCCGCTCCGGGGCCCCGCCGACGTCGAGCCGCTGGTCCGTCGAGCCGTGGCCTCGGGCTTCCGGGTGGTCGGTGTGATGTTCTACGAGGCGCAGGTCGCCGGCGTCCCCGACGACGTCAGGGGTATCGGCGTGGTCAAGGCGCTGTCGATGCGCCGTCTGCTCGGGATCCGGGGGGCCGTCGCCGGAGTGGTCGCCGACGTCACCGGGGAGCGACCCGAGATCGTCAACTCGGGTGGCTCCGGTTCGATCGCCGAGAGCGCCGCGGATCCCGCCGTCACCGAGGTGACCGCCGGGTCGGGTCTCTTCGTCCCCGGGTTGTTCGACCGCTACCGCTCGTTCACACCGCGACCCTCGCTGTTCTTCGCCCTGCCGGCGGTCCGGACCCCGGCCCCCGGCCTCACGACCTTCCTCTACGGGGGGTACGTGGCCTCCGGGGTGCCGGGGCCGGATCGGCTGCCCGTCCCCGCCCGCCCCACGGGGTTGCGGTACCTGGGCAGGGAGGGCGCCGGAGAGGTGCAGACCCCCGTGCGAGGGGAGGTGGCGATAGGCGACCGCGCCTGGTGGCGCCACGCGAAGGCGGGAGAGGTCTGCGAGCGGTTCGACACGCTCCACGTGGTGGACGAGACTGCACAGGGACCAGCGGTGGTGGATCGCTGGCCCACCTACCGTGGGGAAGGGATGTGCTTCGGATGACGGACACCGTGCCGATGACCGACGAGATGCGGGAACTCCTGCACTCCGAGGCCGTCTCGATCACAGCTGACCTGGTGTCCATCG
This sequence comes from Dietzia sp. B19, assembly GCF_014145155.1. NCBI lineage: Bacteria > Bacillati > Actinomycetota > Actinomycetes > Mycobacteriales > Dietziaceae > Dietzia > Dietzia sp. B19. Next base: position 991 of record NZ_JAALED010000299.1, read on the forward strand.
ACTCGACCAACACCGGCGACCCCGCCACGATCGGCGACGGTGAGACCCGCGTGTGCCGACGTATCGCGGAGTACCTGGACGAGGTGGGGATCCCGAGCGAGTTGGTGGAGTCCGTGCCCGGTCGCGGAAGTCTGTTCGCCCGTGTCGACGGGTCGGACCCGGCCGCCGGCGGACTGGTCGTGCACGGGCACGTCGACGTGGTCCCCGCGGTCGCAGAGGACTGGTCGGTCCCGCCGTTCGCGGGTGAGATCCACGACGGCTGGCTCTACGGCCGTGGAACCGTGGACATGAAGAACATGATCGGCATGATGCTCGCCGTCGTGCGCCACTACCGCCGTGAGGGCATCGTCCCGCGCAGACCCCTGTTGCTCGCCTTCTTCGCCGACGAGGAAGCCGCCGGGACGATGGGGGCGCGGTGGGTGGTGCGGGAACGTCCCGACATCTTCGACGGCATGACCCACGCACTCAGCGAGGTCGGGGGGTGGTCCGTACCGGTGGCGGGTCGGCGGCTCTACCCGATCGCGGTCGCGGAGAAGGGCGTCGCCTGGGCGCGGGTGAGCGCGAAGGGGGCCGCGGCCCACGCGTCCCGCCCGACCTCGGACAACGCGGTCGCGGCGATCGCGGGTGC
>NZ_JAALED010000030.1:0-3891 GCF_014145155.1 Dietzia sp. B19
CCGAGGCGCTGGACCGCGGCGCACCGACGCTGACCGCCGCGATCGGTGAGCTCGTGGGCAACCGGGTGCCTGGGCCCGTGTTCGCCACCCTCGACGGCGGGTACAGGGGGCTCGTGTCCGCGCTCGCCGAGGCCTCGGGTGCCACGGTCCGCTCTCACGCCACCTGCACCGCGATCCATCGCGAGCCCTCCGGGTACACCCTGACGGTCACCGGCGCGCGCGGATCGTGGGTGGAGGACGCCGACCTCGTCGTCGTCGCCGTCCCCGTCCCCCACGCCACACCGCTCCTGGCCGCCGCCGGTGGCGTCGACGGCGCTGTGTCCGGCCTGTCCGGGATCCGGACCGCCTCGTCCGCTGTGGTGGCGATGGAGGTGGACCGGGGGCTCGACCTGCCCGAGCTCTCCGGGGTGTTGGTGGCCACCGACGAGCCGGTTCCGTTCAAGGCGATGACCTTCACCAGTCGCAAGTGGCCTCACCTCGACACCCGACCGGGTCACCTGGTGCGGGTGTCGTTCGGTCGGCTCGACGACGACGACGTGCTCACCGCGGACGACATCGCACTGGCCCGGATGGCCGAGTCCGCCCTGGCCGGGGTGTGCGGATCCGCACCGACGATCCTGTACTCGCGTGTCCGCCGCTGGGAGGACGCGCTCGCCGAGATCGGTCCGGGGCACGCCGACCGGATCGCGGGCGTGCGGGCCGAACTGGCGGAGCGGTTGCCCGGGGTCGAAGTGGTCGGAGGTGCGACCGAGGGGGTCGGCGTGCCCGCGTGCATCGGCTCGGCACGGGCCGCGGCCCGCCGGTTGGCCGCCGGGTGGCAGGATTGAGCCATGGCACGCCTTGACTACAAGAAGCTCAACTCGACGCTCCGCTACCTGATGTTCTCGGTCTTCACCGTGACGCCCGGGGAACTGGGGGAGGACCGGGCCGCGGTCACCGCGGACCTCGAGCGGTTCCTCGCCCGGTTCGACGGCACCGACGTGGTGGTCCGCGGACTGTACGACGTCTCGGGGCTCCGCGCCGAGGCCGACTTCATGATCTGGACCCACGCCGAGCACATCGAGGAACTCCAGAGGTTCTACAACGAGTTCCGGCGCACCACGATCCTGGGCCGGGCCAGCACGGCCCACTGGTCCAACACGGCTCTGCACCGGCCCGCGGAGTTCAACAAGAGCCACATCCCGGCGTTCCTCGCCGAGGAGGAGCCGGGCGCGTACATCTCGGTGTACCCCTTCGTCCGGTCCTACGAGTGGTACCTGCTCCCCGACGAGGAGCGTCGCCAGATCCTCGCCGAGCACGGGCGCGCCGCCCGCGAGTACCCGGACGTCCGGGCCAACACCGTGCCGTCGTTCTCTCTGGGCGACTACGAATGGCTCCTGGCCTTCGAGGCCCCGCAGCTGGACCGGATCGTGGACCTCATGCGCGTCATGCGCAGCACCGAGGCGCGGCGTCACGTCCGTGAAGAGGTCCCGTTCTTCACCGGGCCCCGGATCAGCGCCGAGCAGTTGGCCACCACGATGCCCTGAGACGGCTCAGCGCCGCGGGGATCGACGCGAGGGGCCGGCCGGGACCACAACGTCCCCGCCGGCCCCTCCTGTCGTGCGTTCAGTCCTCGGCGGGCTCGAGCGTCATGCTCAGCGAGTTGATGCAGTACCGCAGGTCCGTGGGGGTGGGGTAGCCCTCGCCGGAGAACACGTGACCGAGATGGCCGTGGCAGTTCGCGCACACCACCTCGGTGCGGGTCATCCCGAGGGAGGTGTCGGTCCGCTCGATGACGGCCCCACCGGCCAGAGGCGTGAAGAACGAGGGCCAGCCGCAGTGGGAGTCGAACTTGGCGTCACTGCGGAACAGCTCGGCCCCGCAGCCGCGGCAGCGGTAGACCCCTTCGGTCTTGGTGTCGGTGTACTCCCCGGTGTACGGCCGCTCGGTGCCGGCCCGGCGCAGGACCTGGTACTCCTCGGGGGTCAGTCTGCGGCGCCATTCCGCATCGTCGAGGGTGAAGTCCGGTTGTGGAGTGCTGGAGGGGGTGTCGGTGCGCTCACTCATGTCCGCAGGCTACGCCGCCGCGGCGGCCGGTGCGATCCGCTCGTGTCGCCGCGGGTCCGTGCGCCGCCACAGCAGGATCACCAACACCGTGCACAGCAACAACAGCCATCCGAGCGTGGGATGGGCGAACTCCAGCAGTCGCCCGTAGTACGGCCACCGGGCCGACTCCCAGAAGTCCAGGGTGAAGAACCCGTACGCCGCCAGCCAGGCGGGCCAGTTGCGCACGAAGGACTTGTCCAGGACCACGGTGAGCATGATCGGGATCAGCATCATCGAGTAGTACATCTGCCCCAGGCTGGAGACCAGGAACACACCGGCCAGGATGACACCGGAGGTGGTGGCCAACCACAGCACCTCGTGGTTGTGCCGGTAGTCCAGCAGGAGCCACACGGCCACCAGGGTGGCCACCACGATGAGGATCCGGGCCACCAGGATGAGTGGTTCGGGGACACCGTAGTACAGGCCGAGGCCGGCGAGGGAGCTGTTGTAGTAGTCGCGGACCTCGCTCATGTACGGCGCGGTCACCTCGAGGTACCGCGCGGCGTCCACGGTGAGCGCCCAGCCCGCGGCCATGGCGGCGGCGGGGATCGCCACGGCGGCGACGAAGGGCTGCCACTGACGGCGGATGAGGGGGAGGACCAGTAGTGGCGCGAGCATCGGTTTGATGGCCAGGGACAGGCCCATGGCCACACCGGCCCACCACAGTCTCCGGCGGTGGAGGAGGTACAGGAACGCCACCTGGCACAGGAAGATCACGCCGTTGACGTTGGTGAAGACCAGGGTGTTGGTGACCGCCTCGGTGCAGAAGGCCCCCAGGAGGATCGCCGGGGCCGCGAACGACCGTACGTCGAGGTCGAACAACCTCATGAGGAGCCACAGCGCGCCGATGATCGCCGCGGTGTTGACGAGGATGAACAACCACCGCGCGACGGTGTAGTTGTCGATCACGCCGAAGGGGGCCAGCAGGAAGGTGCCGCTCGGGGCGTAGAGGTAGTGCGGCTGGACCGTGAGCAGGTTCTCGCTGTACACGGGTTCGCCGGCGAGGAAACGTCTGGTCGCCGCGTAGACGGTCCCGAAGTCATTGGTGATGGATCCGTTGACGGCCTTGATCAGGACGCGGTGGATCACGGTCATGATCGCCAGCGGCCACAGGATGTGGTTCAGCAGGCGGGGCACGGAGTCAGTGCTTCGGGTCGGCAACGGCACGGTGTGCAGGCTACCGGCCCGGGTCGCGTCCCCCACGCAGGCGCCCCGGTCAGGAGGGACAGGCCACGGAACGGTCGACGGTGGCCGGGTCGGCGAGGAACTCCGTGACGGTCGATCTGGCGCACGCGGAGTGGAGGACCACGCGCGATCCGGGTGCACCCCAGGTGAGGACCCGGATGTCGCCGGCCCCTGCGGCCGACAGCATCCCCGCGGTGGGTTCCAGCGCGGCGGCACCGGCCACGGGGTCCGCGATCCCACCCATCAGCAGCACGGGCGCGGCGCCAGGTAGCTCCAGCGTGGACTCTCCCGGGACGGGCCAGGTCGAACACGCGGACAGCTGGGCGGCGAGGATCTCCCCGAAGGGTGCGTCATCCGTCCATTCTGTGGCGAGTTCCGGGACGCGGCTCACCGGCACCCGCCGGGGCAGATCGGAGCACCCCGCGACATAGGGCAGTGACGAGCTCGTCAACGCCTCCGCCCGGGCACGCACCGGGGATCCGGGCGAGTCCGCGCCCGGGCCCGCCTCCGCGATGTCGCCGAGGATCACGTCCCCCTCGGACGCCTCCGCCGCGGAGGCACCGGACAGGTCGGCGAGGGCGGAGCGGATGACGTCGGACAGGAGGGCGGCGGGCACGCGGG
>NZ_JAALED010000300.1:0-4967 GCF_014145155.1 Dietzia sp. B19
CACGTGTACGCCCGCGACGGCCGGGTGGTGGTGGGGCCCACCGTGATCCCCGGGGCGAGTCCGTGTCTGCGGTGCGTGGACCTGTTCCGCGCCGGACGTGACCCGCGGTGGCCGTTCGTCGCCGCCCAGCTCGTCGGCCGATCCCCCTCGGCCGGAGTGCCCGCGCTCACGGCGGCAGCCGCCCTGGTCCTCGCCGAGGTCTCCGCCAGCCGTGAGGCCGACCGCCCCCTCCAGACCATCGGGGCGTCCGTCGAGATCAATCCCGCCGAGGGGCTGTGGACGAGGCTCGAGTGGCCGGCCTCCGATCGCTGTACCTGCGGCGCGGCGACATATCGGCATCCTCTGTCATGATTGGAGGCGTGGCCGATCTCCCCCGCACCTCATCCCGCCGAGCAGCGCGCCTCGCAGGCCTGCCCCTGGGAATCGCCGGACGAGCCGCCGGGTCGCTGGGACGTCGAGCTCTGGGCAGGGGCGAGGGCGTACTGACCGAGGAGCTGGCCGACCAGGCGGCCGAACAGGTCTTCGCCGTGCTCGGAGAGCTCAAGGGCGGGGCGATGAAGGTGGGTCAGGCTCTCAGCGTGTTCGAGGCCGGGATGCCCGACAAGTACGCGGGCCCGTTCCGCGAGGCGCTCACCAAGCTCCAGGCCGAGGCGCCGCCGCTGCCCCCCGCCGAGGTCGAGCAGGTCCTCGACACCCAACTCGGCCTGCGGTGGCGGGAGCGGTTCGCCGAGTTCAACACCTCCGCGGCCGCCGCGGCCTCGATCGGGCAGGTGCACCGCGCGGTCTGGTCGGACGGTCGGGAGGTGGCGGTGAAGATCCAGTACCCCGGGGCCGACGAGGCGTTGCGGTCGGACCTCCGTCAGCTCCGACGTCTCTCCCCGCTCCTGCGGCCCCTCAACCCCGGCACTGACGTCAAAGGGGTCATCGACGAGTTGTACGACAGCGCCGTGGCCGAACTGGACTACCGGGGGGAGGCCGACACGCAGCGGGTGTTCGCCGCCGCGTTCCGCGACGACCCGCTGATCCGCGTCCCCGCCGTGCTCGCCTCCGCCCCGAAGGTCCTGGTCACCGAGTGGGCCGAGGGTCGCACGCTCGGCCGGATCGCCGCCAGCGGGACCCAGGAGGAGCGCGACCGGGCCGGTGGACTGCTGGCGGAGTTCCAGTTCTGTTCCCCCGCCCGCGCGCGGATGATGCACGGCGACCCGCACCCCGGCAACTTCCTCCTCGCGGACGACGGTCGGATGGTGGTGCTGGACTTCGGGGCGTCACTCCCGCTACCGGACGGCATGCCCGCGGTCCTCACCTCGATGATGCGGCTCGCGCTGGCCGGGGAGTCCGAGGAGCTGCTCGCCCTCATGACGCGCTCCGGGTACGTGGGCCGGGGCGGGTTGGACCCCGCGGACGCGATGGCCTTCCTCGGGCCCTTCATCGAGCCGATGCGCAAGCCCGAGTTCCACTTCGACCGCAAGTGGATGCAGGGGATCATGGCGGTGTACGGGGACGTCTCCGGCCGTGAGTTCCGGACCTCGCGGTCCTTCACGCTTCCCCGCGAGTACGTCCTCATCCACCGGGTGCTCTCGGCCTCGGTGGGCATGCTGTGCCAGCTCGAGGCGACCGCCCCGTACCGGCAGATCGTCCATCGCTGGATGCCGGAGATCTTCCCCGACGAGGAGTGAGCCACTCCGGACCGGCCGGGATCAGCCCTCCCTGACCAGGCGGAGGACATCGTCCCCGTACTCGCCGAGCTTGTGCGCCCCGATCCCGCCGATGCGCCCGAGCGCTCGGGTGTCCGCGGGACGCTCGCGGGCGATCTGCACGAGAGTGTCGTTGGTGAACACCGTGTACGCGGGTTTGCCGATGCGTTCCGACGTCTCCCTGCGCCAGTCGCGCAGCCGCTCGAACAACCCGGTGTCGACCTCCACCGAGCAGTCGGGGCACGATCCCAGCGCCCGGTGCATCGGCCCGGTGAGCCGCTCCCCGCATCCGCGACAACGCCCCTTGTCCGGGGAGTCGGACGTCTGGCGGCTTCCCCCGGGCGCCGGTGCCGGGCGGACCGGGTCGAGGAAGCGGCTGGGACGGCGTGTGGCGCGGCCCCCGGCCCGTCGGCTGCGGCTCCACGAGACGGACAGGTGCTCCCGTGCCCGGGTGACCCCCACGTACAGCAGTCGCCGCTCCTCCTCGATGGCGTCCGGCCCGGCCTTGATCGCGTGACTGATGGGCAGGCTGCCCTCGTGCACCCCGAGGAGGAACACCGCATCCCATTCGAGCCCCTTGGCGGCGTGGAACGACGCCAGGGTCACCCCGCGCTGGTCAGGGGCGTGCCTCGCGGCGGCGCGGGCTCTCAGACCGGCGACCACCGGGAGTAGTCCGGGGCGGTCCTCGGTGGTGGCGATCTCCTCCACGAGGCCCATCAGCGCGGTCAGCGACTCCCACTTCTCCCGGGCCTGGGCGCCCGACGGCTCGGCGGCCGTGAGACCCAACGGTTCCAGTGACGCCCGGATCACCCGGGCGACGTCGGTGGGGTCGGTGAGCGCGGAGTGCTCCTCCGTGACCGCCTCGTCGGTGCCGTCGACCAGTCTGTCGATCGCCGACATCGCGCGCCTGATCACCGTCCGGTCGAAGAAGCCCTCCCCACCCTTGAGCCGATAACCGATCCCCACCTCGTCCAGCGCGGCCTCGATTCGCTCCGACTGCGCGTTGACGCGGTAGAGGACCGCGACCTCCGAGGGGTCGAGCCCACCGTGGACCAGATCGGCGATCGCCCCGGCGACCGCCTCCGCCTCCGCGTCCTCGTCCGGGTACTCGGTGAGGACGGGGTCGGGCCCCGCCGGACGCATTCCACGGAGGGTGAGACCGGCTGATCGGAACCGCCCCGCGCCGGCCCCGATCACCGCGTTGGCCAGGTCGACCACCTGCGGGGTGGACCGGTAGTCCGACTCCAGGCGGACGACGGTCGCCTCCGGGTAGCGCTCGGCGAATCCGAGCAGATAGTCCGGATCGGCCCCGGCGAAGGAGTAGATGGTCTGGTTGACGTCGCCCACCACGGTGAGGTCGTCGCGCCGACCGAGCCAGGCCGACAGCAGGCGCTGCTGGGCGGGGGTGACGTCCTGGAACTCGTCCACCACGAAGCACCGGTAGCGGTCCCGGAACTCCTCCGCGATCGCCGGGACCTCCTCCACCAGTTCCGCCATGTGTCCCAGCAGATCGTCGAAGTCGAGCATGCGGACCGGGCCCGACACCTTGAGATCCTCGTACGCCCGGAACGCCCGCGCCACCTCCGGGGCGGGGGCCGGGAGGTCACGACTGAGTGCGACCGCCCGCTCGGCGTACGTGTCGGGGGTGAGCAGACTGGACTTGGCCCAGCCGATCTCGGTGAGGACGTCCCGGATCGTCTCCGTCGAGGGATCCAGCCCCACCCGGCGGACCGCCTGCGCGACCGCCCGGAACTGTCCGTCGAGCAGCTGCCAGGGTTCCTCGCCGTAGACCCGCGGCCAGAAGTAGGAGAGGTTGCGCAGGGCCGCCGAGTGGAAGGTCCGCGCCTGGACCGGCCCCGTCCCCGCGTCCGCCACGCCCAGCCCGGCGAGCCGCATGCGCAGTTCCCCTGCCGCGCGGGCGGTGAACGTGACGGCCAGGACCTGGTCCCCACGGACGTGTCCGGTGGTCACCAGGTGGGCGATGCGCCGGGTGATGGTGCGCGTCTTGCCGGTCCCCGCGCCCGCGAGGATGCAGACGGGTCCGCGGGGCGCCAGGACTGCCCGCCGCTGCTGGGGGTCCAGTCCGTCGAGGGCCGAGTCCCGGTCACGCCGCACGTCATCCACGCCACCATGGTGGCATCCGGCCCCGACACATCGCCGTGGGCCTCCCCCGGGATGATTCCCCGGTCTCCGAGCGTTGGACCCCGTCATGAGCGATCTCACGAACGATGCCGAGGCCCTGACCCTCTACACCACCACGTGGTGCCCCTTCTGTACCCGGCTCAAGAAGCTGCTGGACGAGAAGGAGATCGGTTACACGGAGATCGACGTGGACGCCGACGCCGAGGCCGCGGCGTTCGTCGAGAGCGTCAACGGCGGCAACCGTGTCGTCCCGACGGCGCTGTACTCGGACGGCACCACCGCCACCAACCCCCCGGCCTCCCAGGTGAGGGCCAAGCTCGCCGAGCTCGCGGACGCCTAACGGTCCACCGCGGCGACCCACGACCGGAGCATCACGTGGGCGATCGATACCGGTGGGGCCACCATGAGGTCGCCCCGGCCGTCGAGCGCGGCGCGGACCTCGTCGACGTCGAACCAGGCGGCCTCACTGATCTCCTCGTCCTCGAGCACGATCGGCGCGTCCGGGTCCCCGACCGCGTGGAAACCCACCATCAGTGAGCGGGGGAACGGCCAGGGTTGGCTGCCGAGGTAGCGGACCCGGTCGACCTCCACGCCGACCTCCTCCTTCACCTCGCGCCGGACACAACCCTCCAGGGACTCCCCCGCCTCCACGAATCCGGCGACGTGGGAGTACATCCCGGCCGGCCAGACCGGTTGACGTGCCAGGAGCACCCGGCGCCCACCGTCGTGGACCAGGCAGATCACGGCCGGGTCCGTGCGTGGGTACTCGGGTCCTCCGTGGAACGGGTCCTCGATGGCCCAGCCCGCGTCCACGCGGCGCGGATGGTGCTGCGGTTCCCGGCCCCGCACGGTGTCCCGGTGCCAGCCGAGCAGGGCGAGGGCCTGCGAGGCCAGTGAGCCGTCGCCCTCGACCAGGTCCGCTCCGGTCACCCGGAGTGACGCCACCGCCGGGTCATCGGGCAGCTCCTCCACGGGCAGGGCCCAGATGTGGCGCCCCTCGTCCGTACGCCCGAGGAACACCGCGGTCTCCGGCAGCTCCTCGGCGTGGTCCGACGCGGGTTCCAACCGGATGCGTCGACGGCCCCCGGCCGCCGGGTCCGTGGCGAACCGGTTGCGGCGGTCGACCCGCAG
>NZ_JAALED010000301.1:0-2457 GCF_014145155.1 Dietzia sp. B19
AGGTCGACGTCCAGCACCGTCCCGGCCGGCGGGATGCCCACCACGACGACCCTGCCGCCCTCCCGCGTGATGTCCGTGGCCTGGCGGGTGGTGGCGGCCGAGCCCAGCGCCTCGAAGGCGGCGTCGACGCCCCGGCCCCCGGTGATCTCCATGACCGCCTCGGTCGCATCGACCTCGCGCGAGTTGATCGTGTGGGTCGCACCCATGCGCCGCGCCAGGGCGAGCTTCTCCTCGTCCACGTCGACGGCGATGACGGATTCGGCGCCACTCACCGCGGCCAGCTGGACGATGTTCTGCCCGACGCCGCCCACGGCCACGACCGCGACCGACTCACCGGTCCGGACGTCCCCGACGTTCCGCACGGCACCGTAGGCGGTGAACAGCGAGCACCCCAGGATCGCCGAATCCGCCAGATCCAGTTCCTCGGGGAGGGTGAACACCGCGGTGGCGGGCGTGACGCTGTACTCCGCCAGGCCGCCCATCGAGTACATGGACAGCGGCTCTCCGTTGGCGCGGTGAAGCCTGGTCTCGCCGTCGTACAGGGTCCCGCGCAGGCGGTTGTACTCGAAGAAGGTGGCGCAGAGGTCCTCCATCCCGCGGGCGCAGTTCTCGCACCACCCGCACGGCATGATGAACGAGCCCACCACGCGGTCACCCGGGCGGACCGCCGTCACGCCACGGCCGACCTCGGCGACGACTCCGGAGACCTCGTGCCCCAGGACCCCGGGGAGCGGGAACCCCACCTCGCCCTTCATCACGTGGAGGTCGGTGTGGCACACCCCGCAGGCCGTGTTGTGGATCAGGACCTCGCCCTCCCGGGGTTCGGGGATCGGGATGTCCTCGAGCACCAGGGGGGATTCCGTGTCCACGCACACCGCAGCCTTCATGGTGGCGACTGTACTCAGTGGTCGCGGCCGAGGAGTTCATCCGAGATGATCCGCATCTGGATCTCGCTGGTGCCCTCGAAGATGCGCGTCAGCCGGGCGTCGCGCCAGTGCCGCTCCACCTGGAAGTCGGTCGTGTACCCGGCCCCGCCGTGGATCTGGACGCCCTGGGAGGTCACCCGCTCGGCCATCTCGGTGGCCACGAGCTTGCACATGGCGGCCTCGAGCGAGCAGCGACGCCCGGAGTCGATGGCCGTGGCCACCGAGAACATGAGCTGGCGCGCGGCCTCGATGTCGGCGGCCATCCGGGCGATCTCGAAGCGGAGGTACTGGAACTCGCCGATCGGTCGGCCGAACTGTTCGCGGGTGGCGACGTAGGCGATCGAGTCCTCCAGCGCGGCGCGGGCCAGGCCGATCGCGCGGGCGGCGGTGTGGGCGCGACCGACCTCCAGGCCGGAGACCGCCAGGTAGAAGCCCCTGCCCTCCCCGCCGAGCAGCGCAGAGGCGGGCAACCGGAAGTCGTCGAAGGACAGCTCCCAGGTCTGCCAGCCGAAGTATCCGATCTTGCGGACGGGGTTGCCGGTGATGCCCGCGGGGAACACGCCGCGATTCTTCTCCACCAGGAAGGCGGAGATCCCGCGGTGGGGCTTGGCCGGGTCCCGGACCGGGTCGGTACGGGCGAACAGCACGAGGTAGTCCGCCTGGTCGGCGTAGGTGCACCACATCTTGGTGCCGTTCACCACCCACTCGTCGCCGTCGCGGACGGCTCGGCAGGAGATGTTGGCGACGTCGGAGCCCGCCTCGGCCTCCGACAACGCGTAGGCGCCCAGCCACTCGCCGCGGGCGACGCGGGGGAGCAGGCGCGCCTCCTGATCGGGGGTGAACCCGCCGCCCATCCCGTTGCCGCGGGCGAGGAGACCGGAGACCGACAGCCACCCGCGGGCGAGCTCCTCGGCGACCAGGCAGTACTCGAACACGCCCAGGCCGAGCCCGCCGTGCTCCTCGTCGATCATGATGCCGAAGAAGCCGATATCGGCCATCTTCTGCCGGAGCTCGTCGGGGATGTCTCCCTTCTCCGGGTCGAGGCGGTTCGCGAGCGGCAGGACCTCCCGGGCGGTGAAGTCGCGGGCCAGATCGCGGATCGCGAGCCGCTCCTCCGTGAGGTACACGGGGACACCGTCGCGGGCGGCGGGCTTGTGGGTCATGACTCAGGTCCCTGCGGTGGTGGGGCGATCGGCGGTCGTGGGGCGACCGGAGGGCGGGGGCGATCGCCGGTGAGGCGATCGGTGTCGGCGCCGAGGTCCGGCGCGGGACCGGTGGCCAGGTGCCGGCCGTCGAAGGTCGCGGGGTGCGCGGCCGCGAGGTACGAGCCGATCCCCGGCTGATCCAGTGCAGCGAACAGCGGGTTGGACTCGAGATCGCCCTCCGCCACCACCTGGTCGAACGTGCGGTACCGCTCGTGCAGCACCACCGAGTCCTCCAGTGCCCGGGTGACCTCCGCCGTGGTGTGGGCGGAGAACCATCGGGCGAACAGTGCGGCCAGGACCTCCCGGTAGGAGTACCTGTCGGCCTA
>NZ_JAALED010000301.1:2526-7856 GCF_014145155.1 Dietzia sp. B19
CGAGGGCGTCAACGGCGTCCCGGGTCCCGGTCACCCGCGCCAGGTCGTGGAAATGCCTGGTGGTCAGGGCGACCACCATCACACGGCCCCCGTCGGCGGTGGTGAAGTCCCTCCCGAACGTGCCGTAGACGTAGTTGCCGACGGCGGGCCGGGTGGACCCGTCGAGTTGCGGCTCGGTGAGGTAGCCCAGCGCGCCGGCGGTGGCCAGGGCGACGTCGTCCAGCGGGAGCACGATGCGTCGGCCCCGGCCGGTCCTCTCCCGCTCGCGGACGGCGGAGACCACCGCCAGAGCCGCGTGGAGGCCCGCGGCGACGTCCCAGGCCGGCAGGGCGTGGTTGACCACCTGCCCGGCGCCCTGTCCACCGCCCTGTCCGCCGTCTTGTCCACCGCCCTGCCCGCCGTCCTGTCCGGTGATCGCGGGGAACCCGAGGGCGGCGTTGACGGTGTAGTCGACCCCGGGGCGGCCGTCGCGACGTCCGAGCAGTTCGAGGGTGATGACATCGGGTCGGACCGCGGCCAGACGCTCATGGCTCATCCACTCCCGGCCGGCGGAGTTGGTCACGAGGATCCCCGAGCCCTCCCCGGGCGCGGTGACGAGGTCCCGGAACGACTGCCGGCCCTCGTCGGAACGGAGGTCGAGGGTCACCGAGGACTTGCCCCTGTTGAGGCCGGTCCAGTAGATCGAGGTTCCGCCCGGGGCGAGCGGCCAGCGGTGCACGTCCGCCGCGCCGCCCACCGGGTCGACGCGGATGACCTCGGCGCCGAGCTGGGCGAGCGTGAGCCCGCACAGGGGAGAGGCCACGAAGCTGGAGAGTTCGACCACGCGGATGCCGCTGAGCGGTCGCGACTCGCTGGATTCGGCCATCGGTGGCTCCCGGGGGTCCGGCGGTGACTATTGCCCCGCTCCGTAATTGATGATAATAGTTTGAAGCATACTTCACCGGATCGTGGTTCCGCGAGGGCCATCACGGACGACAGAGGACACAGTCATGAGCGAGCAGGCGGACTCGGTGGGGCCCGAGGTCGACGCGGAGGACTTCGCGGCCATCCTCGCCACGACCCGCGACTTCATCCGGACCGTGGTGATGCCCCGGGAGCGGGAGATCGCCGACGCCGACGCCGTCCCCGACGACATCCGGGCCGGGCTGGCCGAGATGGGGATGTTCGGGTACGCGATCCCGCAGCAGTGGGGTGGCCTGGGGTTGGACCTGACCCAGGACGTCGAGCTGGCGATGGAATTCGGGTACACCAGCCTGGCCATGCGGTCGCTGTTCGGCACCAACAACGGGATCGCCGGGCAGGTCCTGGTGAACTTCGGCACCGACGAGCAGAAGGCGGAGTGGCTGGAGCGGATCGCGTCCGGCGAGGTGATCGCGTCCTTCGCGCTGACCGAGGACGGTGCGGGGTCCAATCCCGCCGGGCTGGCGACCAAGGCCGTCCGGGACGGCGACGACTGGGTCATCGACGGCACCAAGCGCTTCATCACCAACGCGCCGGTGGCGGATCTGTTCGTCGTGTTCGCCCGGACCCGCCCCGCGGACGCCGGCGGCCCGGGGATCGCGGTGTTCCTCGTCCCCGCCGACGCGGCAGGGGTCACGGTGGGACCGGAGGACCGCAAGATGGGCCAGGAGGGTGCCCCGACCTCAGAGGTGGACTTCAGTGGTGTCCGGGTCCCCGCCTCGTCGCTGGTGGGGGGAGACGATGACGCCGGGTACCGCGCGGCGATGACGTCCCTGGCCCGCGGTCGCGTGCACATCGCCGCCGTCGCCGTGGGGTCGGCGAGAAGGGCGCTCGACGAGTCGCTGGCCCATGCGGCCACCACCACGCAGGGGGGCACGGCCGTCGGCGACTTCCAGCTGGTCCAGGCCATGATCGCCGACCAGCAGGTCGGGGTGATGGCCGGACAGGCGCTGGTCCGGGAGGTCGCGGCCAAGTACGTCTCGGGAGAGGACCGACGCATCGCCCCGTCCGTCGCCAAGCTCTTCTGCACGGAGATGGCGGGGAAGGTCGCCGACCTGGCCGTCCAGATCCACGGCGGCACCGGGTACATGCGGGGCGTGGTGGTCGAGCGGATCTACCGGGACATCCGCCTGCTGCGCCTCTACGAGGGGACCAGCGAGATCCAGAGGCTGATCATCGGCGGCGGCCTCATGCGCGGTGCGACACGCGAGGCCACCGCACGATGACGGGAGGCGGGCCGCTCCCTCTCGAGGGGATCACGGTCGTGGCGGTCGAACAGGCCGTCGCCGGCCCGTTGGCCACCCGTCACCTCGCGGACCTCGGCGCCCGCGTCATCAAGATCGAGCGGCCGGGGGAGGGTGACTTCGCCCGGTCCTACGACGACACCGTCCACGGCCTGGCCTCGCACTTCGTCTGGCTCAACAGGGGCAAGGAGTCGATCGAGCTCGACCTGGCCTCCGACGACGGGCGGCGGGTCGCGCTCGAGCTGGCCGACCGTGCGGACGTGGTCCTGAGCAACCTGGCACCCGGGGCGATGGACCGGTTGGGTCTGGGGGCCGCTGCGCTCCGGTCGAGGAAGGACGAGCTCGTCGTCGTCACCCTCTCCGGGTACGGCGACGCGGGGCCGTACTCGGGCCGCAAGGCCTACGACATGCTCGTCCAGGCCGAGTCGGGGTTGTGCTCGATCACCGGTACCCCCGAGACCGCCACCAAGACCGGCGTCCCGGTCTCCGACATCGCGACCGGGATGTATGCGCTCTCGGCGGTCCAGTCGGCGCTGTTCCGTCGGGAGCGGACCGGGCTCGGTGCCACGATCGAGGTGTCGATGTTCGAGGCGACAGCCGAGTGGATGGGCCACCCCATGTACATCCGGATGTACGCGGACCGGCAGGTCGGGCGCATGGGCCTGTCGCACGCCTCGATCTGCCCGTACGACGCCTTCCCCACCAGGGACGGACAGGTGCTCATCGGGGTGCAGAACGACCGGGGATGGGCGGCGCTGGTCCGCGACGTGTTGGACCGGCCGGATCTCGTCGACGACGAGCGGTACGCGACCAACATCGCCCGCGTGGCGCGCAGGGCCGAGGTGGACGCGCTGATCGGGTCCCTGACCAGGGAGTACGACTCGGAGGAGCTGGCCGCGCGACTCGACGACGCCGGTGTCCCGGCGGCCCGGCTCAACGACGTCGCCGGACTGGTCCACCACCCGCAGCTCGAGGCGCGGGACCGGTGGCGCGAGGTCGACACCCCGGCCGGATCCGTCCGCGGCCTGCTCCCGCCGATCACCTACGCGGACGTAGAGCTACCGATGGGGCCCGTGCCGTCACTGGGCCGACACACCGATGCGATCCTGGCCGAACTGGCCGGGCGGGCACGAGGAGAGGACACACGTCATGGGACTTCTTGAGGGTAGGACCGCGGTCGTCACCGGAGCCGCGCGCGGGATCGGGTTGGAGATCGCGCGGACGTTCATCGACAGCGGGGCGCGCGTCGTGATCGGGGACATCGACGACGAGGCGGGCGCGGCCGCGGTCACCGAGCTGGGCGGCGAGGACGCCGCACGGTACGTGAACTGCGACGTGCGTGACGGGGCGGCGATCGAGCACCTGATCGACGTGGCCGAGGAGGCGTTCGGGCCGCTCGGGGTGTTCGTGAACAACGCCGGTGTCACCCGCGACGCCACGATGCGCACGATGACCGAGGAGCAGTTCGATGACATCATCGCGATCCACCTCAAGGGAACGTGGAACGGCACCCGCGCGGCCGCCGGGCGGATGCGGGAGCACGGGGGAGGGGCGATCGTCAACGTCTCCTCCATCTCCGGCAAGGTCGGGCTGAAGGGTCAGACCAACTACTCCGCCGCCAAGGCGGGGATAATCGGATTGACCAAGGCCGCCGCCAAGGAGGTCGCGTTCAAGAACGTGCGCATCAACGCGATCCAGCCGGGGCTCATCCGCACCGCCATGACCCTGGCGATGCCGCAGCACGTCTGGGACGAGAAGATGGCCGAGATCCCCCTGGGCCGGGCCGGCGAGCCCTCCGAGGTCGCGCAGGTCGTGCTGTTCCTGGCCAGCGACATGTCGAGCTACATGACCGGTACGGTCCTCGAGATCACCGGCGGCCGCCACATCTGATCCGCCTCGGACGGGCACGGCCCGATGACCCGGGTCAACCGTCGAGGTCCCACCGGATCGGCCTCGCGAGCGCGCTGTGGAACCGCTTCTCCAGGTACGTGGTGTGCTCGTGGATGTGGACCGACATCAACCGGGACGCGGTGTCGCCGTCCCGGTCGGCGATCGCGGCGTAGATCTCCTCGTGGATGTCGCACGTCAACTCGCGCTGCCGCCTGGGGTAGGTGATGCCCATCGAGGCTCCGGCGATCAGGCCGCTCAGCGCATCGAAGAGGTAGCCGAAGAGCGCGTTCCCGGAGCTCCAGGCGATCAGCTCGTGGAATCGCTCGGAGTGGGCCGAGAACGCGGCCTGGTCGCCCATCTGCTCCCGCGTCTGGCGGAGGTTCTCGGCGAGTCCGGCCAGTCCGGCGTCGTCGATCCGCGAGGTGGCCAGACGGGAGATGGTGGGCTCCAACGCCGTGCGGGCCTCCATGATCGTGGAGAACGGGGCGTTCTCGAACTGCAGGAGCAGGCTCAACGTGGCGGCCAGCGTCCCCCCGTCCGGTTGCTGCACGATCGGCCCGCCACCGGGCCCGGGCTTGAGCATGAGCACGCCCTGCAGCTCCAGGTAGCGCAGCGACTCGCGGAGCGTCCCGCGACCGACCCCGTACTGCTCGAGCATGAGGTGTTCCGGGGGCAGCCGGTCGCCGACGGTGTTCCCGCGACGGGAGATGTCCTCGACGATCTGCTGGGCCACCAGGAGCGCCGTCTTCTTGGGACGGCCCACCCCCGGCCGCGTGCCGCCTTCTGAACTCATGACAACCATTATCCCCGATCCGGGCGTCCGGGCATGAGTACCGTGTACGACCAGTCCAGGACGGGAGCGTCACCGTCCGCCCGGTGGGCGGTGACGAGCGACCGCAGATCGAGCGCCGTCCCCCCGTCCGGGAGATCGACCGCGGCCCCGATCACGAGCTCGCTGCTC
This sequence comes from Dietzia sp. B19, assembly GCF_014145155.1. Taxonomy (NCBI): domain Bacteria; kingdom Bacillati; phylum Actinomycetota; class Actinomycetes; order Mycobacteriales; family Dietziaceae; genus Dietzia; species Dietzia sp. B19. The sequence goes on from NZ_JAALED010000301.1 coordinate 7,582, forward strand.
AGGGTGTCGCCCTCGCGGACCGGGCCCACGTGGTCGCAGGAGTGCCAGCCGAGCACGGTGAGCATCGTCGGCAGCGCCCGGGTGGCCTGCGACAGCGTGAGTCCGATGGTGTGGCCGCCGTAGACCAACCTGCCGGCGCCCGAGACGCGGGCGTCGTGGTGGGTCTGCGCGATGTTCAGGGTGAGCCGGGCCAGTTCCGGGGCGCTCGAGACCACGTCGGCGCCCGGGCGCAGGACGGTGCCCTCGGCGGGGAGGGGGTCACCCGCCCCGGGGAC
>NZ_JAALED010000302.1:0-2093 GCF_014145155.1 Dietzia sp. B19
TCGCCCAGGTGGAACCGAAGGCCACCAATACGAAGGGCAGCCCCAGACCCAGGCAGTACGCGACGATCAGCAACACACCCCGGGCGGCGTCGACACCCGTGCCCGCGGCCACGGAGAGCGCCGCGGCCAACGTCGGGCCGAGGCACGGCGTCCAGCCCAGCGCGAAGACGGCGCCCAGCATCGGCGCGCCGACCCACGTCGAAAGCGCCTTGGGCTGCATGCGCGTATCCCGCTGCAGGGTGGGCACGAGACCGATAAAGACGAGCCCCATCAGGATCGTCACCACGCCGCCGAGGCGCTGCAGCAACTCCTGCTGGGGCGCCAGGTACTGCACGGTGCCCAGCACCATGGCGCTGAGCGCCACGAAGACCACGGTGAACCCGCCCACGAACAGCAGCGATGCCACCACAACCCGCGTACGCGAGGAACGGCGGGTGCGGCGTTCCTCCAGGGTCATCGTCGCCGTGGCGGCTCGTTGGCGCTCCGCGGCGGCAACGGTGACCGGGGGACGGTCGGCGCCCACGACACTGGCCAGGTACGCCACGTAGCCGGGCACAAGTGGGATCACGCACGGCGAGGCGAAGGACACGAGCCCTGCCAGGACACATGCGCCCAGCGCCAGCAGGATCGGGCCGCTGGCCACGGTCTGCTGGAAGGTCTCGCCCACGCTCTGCGCGAGAAGGATCATCTCCGGGTTCACACCGGCTCGACCTCCTCGGCCAGGATCGCGGACACGGTGTCCCGCAGCTTATCATCGGTGATCTCGGCCAGGTACACGGCGGCGACCCGGTGTTGCTTGTCCAGGATGATCGTCGCCGGGACGACGGACGTCGGGAAGCCGCGCAGTGCGGCCACCGCGGCGTTGCTCGGATCCCAGATCGAGGGGAACGTGATGCCGTTGTCCTCCACAAAGTCGACGGGCTTCTGCCGGTTAGGGTCCCGAAGGTTGATGCCGAACACGGTCGCGCCCTGCGGTTCGAACTCGTCCTGCAACCGCTGCAGGTCGTCGGACTCGGCGCGACACGGGCCACACCACTGGCCCCACAGGTTGAGGATCACGACCTGCCCCTCGAAGTCCTCCTGGACGTTGAGCGTGCGATCGGGGTCCATCAGATCCGGGCCGGTGAGAGTCGCGACAGGTTTGCGCTCGGATGGGGGATCGTAGTTGATCTCCAGCTGGCCGTCCGGGCTGACGAACTCGAACGTCTCGGGGCCCGTCACCACCGCGTCCGTGCTGGTTGCGCACGCACCGGTGGCGAGGGCGACTGCGAGGAGTAGGGCGCCGAGGGCGGTCTTGGGGTGACGCATGGCTCAGGCTCCTGTCTGCGACGGGTCGGACGCACCCGCCGGTTCGGTGTAGACGATGTCACGCAGCGTGGTGCCCTCGAAGACCAGAGAGGTGATCGAGGCCAGCGAACACTGCCGCGAACGGGGGTCGTGCCACAGTCGGCGGCCCTCGAGGAACCGTCGCGTGGTGTACACGGGCAGCTGGTGGCTCACCAGTACCGCCTCGTGGCCGCGGGCGGTGTCGAGCGTGGAGTACACGGCCCCGATCATCCGGTGCGCGATCTGCAGGTACGGCTCACCCCACGAGGGCCGCAGCGGGTTGACCAGGATCGGCCAGTACCGCGGGTTGCGCAGCGCCCCGCCCCGGCCGCCGACCTTGTTGCCCTCGAAGCGGTTGTCTGCCTCGATGATGTCGGCGTCGATCCCCACCGGCAGGCCCAACGCCTCGGCCAACGGGGCGGCGGTCTCCTGGGCGCGCTGCAGCGGCGAGGCCACGATCGACACGATGTCGTGCCCCTGCCCGAGCGTGCGGGCCACGGTCTCGGCCTGACTGCGCCCCAGCTCGGAGAGCCGAAAACCCGGCAGTCGGCCGTACAGCACTCCGTCAGGGTTGTGCACCTCTCCGTGGCGGACCAGGTGGACGATGGTCTGCGTCTCGGTCCCGCGGGCCGACGAGTCACGAGGTGCCGACGACGACGACGAGACCGGCTCGCCCGGAGCGGAGATCGTTCCCGGCGCGGCCCCGTACGCCTCGGCCCCCTCCTGCTGCTGCGGGGCGGAGGCCTCCGCGGGGCGCGCGGTGGCCG
>NZ_JAALED010000303.1:0-1773 GCF_014145155.1 Dietzia sp. B19
CCGTTGCTCACCACCAGGTCCGCGCCCTCGACCCGCTTGAGGTCGTCGACGGACGGCTCGTACTGGTGGACGTCGGCGCCCGGGGTCGTCACCGACTCCACCCGGACCCGGTCCCCACCGACGCGGCGGGCCATGTCCGCGAGGATCGTGAAGGTCGTGGCCACCACGACCCTGTCGTCGGCCTCCCGGGCGGCGAACCGGGGCCGGTCGTCCACGTCGACCGCCCCCCAGGTGCCGGTGGTGCAGGCGGCCGCCACGATCGCGGTCACGAGTGCGACGACGACCGCGGCCGCGGGGGACCCGGGCCGCCGGCGACCGCCCCGGGAATTGCGGCCCCCGGCCAGATGAGATTTCGGCATACCGAAATATTAAGTCAAAGTGGCGGAATATCCATACCGCCTGGGTAGCCCTGCTGCCTCCAGGCCTCGTAGACCACCACGGCGGCGGCGTTGGACAGGTTCATGGAGCGGCGACCCGCCAGCATGGGGATGCGCACCGTCGCGGTCACGCGCTCGTCGGCCAGCACGTCCGGGGCCAGACCGGTGGGCTCGGGCCCGAACAGCAGGACGTCACCGGGGGAGAACCGGACCTCCGGCAGCGAGCGGTCGGCCCGCACGGTGAACGCCCACACCCGCGCCGGGAGCAGTCGGGCGTACGCGGCCTCGAGATCCTCGTGGACCTCCACGTGCGCCAGGTCGTGGTAGTCGAGCCCCGCCCGCCGCAGCTGCGGTTCGGACAGGTCGAAGCCCAGTGGCCCGGCCAGATGGAGTTCACACCCCGCCCCCGCCGCCAGCCGGATCGCGTTGCCGGTGTTGGGGGGGATGCGGGGTCGGTCGAACAACACACGCACGCCGGCTCCGGTCATGGCGGCCATTCTCGCAGTGCGCTGGCGACGTGGCCGCTCCGGAGTGGGATACTGGCGCCCGTGACCGCTATCAAGCTGGACGGAAAGCTCACCCGCGACGAGATCGTCGCCGACCTCACCGACCGGGTCGCCGCGTTGCGCGACAAGGGCATCACCCCGGGGCTGGGAACGGTCCTGGTGGGCGACGACCCGGGCAGCCACTCCTACGTCAAGATGAAGCACCGCGACTGTGAGCAGGTCGGCATCGCCTCCATCCGGCGTGACCTGCCCGCCGAGACCGGTCAGGCCGAGCTCGAGGCCGTGATCGACGAGCTCAACGCCGATCCCGCGTGTACCGGGTACATCGTTCAGCTACCGCTGCCGAAGCACCTCGACGAGAACGCGATCCTCGAGCGCATCGACCCGGCCAAGGACGCGGACGGCCTGCACCCCGTCAACCTCGGCAAGCTGGTCCTCAACGCGACGGCCCCTCTGCCGTGCACCCCCAACGGCGCCATCCACCTCCTGCGGCGTTTCGGTGTCGAACTCGACGGGGCACACGTGGTGGTGATCGGCCGCGGGGTGACCGTGGGGCGCCCGATCGGGCTGATGCTCACCCGCCGCAGCGAGAACTCGACCGTCACCCTGTGCCACACCGGAACCCGGGACCTGGCCGCCGAGACGCGGCGGGCCGACGTGATCGTGGCCGCGGCCGGGGTGGCCCACATGCTCACGCCGGACATGGTCAAGCCGGGCGCGGCGATCCTCGACGTGGGGGTGTCCCGGCTCGACGGGAAGCTGGCCGGCGACGTCCACCCGGACGTGTGGGACGTCGCCGGTTCGGTCTCCCCGAACCCGGGTGGCGTCGGTCCGCTCACGCGGGCGTTCCTGCTGGCCAACGTGGTCGAGCGCTGCGAGCGGCTCGCCGC
>NZ_JAALED010000304.1:0-2625 GCF_014145155.1 Dietzia sp. B19
CCGACCGGGTCATCGCGGCACGGCCGGCGTCATCGCCAGGACGCCCCGTCAGCGCCCGGCGATCGACGCGCGCGCGGCGAGGATGCCGGCCACGGCGATGCCGTTGACGATCCGCCCGTCCAGGACGGCGTCCACGGCCTCGGAGAACGGCATCCGGGCCACCTCCATGTCCGCCTCCTCGTGCATGGCCTCCGGCCGGGTCACCTCGCGCAGGCCCCTGGCCAGGAACACGTGGACGCGTTCGGTGCAGAATCCCGGCGACGGAACGATCGAGATCACCGGTTCCCAGGATCTCGCCTCCAGCCCGGTCTCCTCGACCAGTTCGCGCTGCGCGGTCTGGACCGGCTGTTCGCCGTCGACGTCGCACAGTCCGGCCGGCAGTTCCCAGAGCCGCTCCCCCACCGCGTGGCGGTACTGACGGACCAGCGTCACCTGATCGGAGTCATCGAGGGCGATGACCGCGACAGCGTCGTCGTGACCGCAGATCTCGCGGTCGGCGGTGCCCCCGCCCGGCATCGTGAGGGTATCCACACGTAGCCGGACGATCCGGCCGTCGAAGACCTCCCGACTGGCGATGGTGCGGTACTCGTGCGACCCGGGGGCACCGGAGTCGGTCACCTCGATCAGCTCCCGTCCGAGCGGACGTCGGAGGTCAGCTCGGCATCGACGTCATCGGCACGCACGCTGGACGTCTTGGCGTCCGGAGCGGCGACGGTCGCGTGAGCGGACCCACCCGACTGGTCGGCCCGCCACGGCTCGACCGGCAGTCGCATCTCGTTCTCGTAGTCCAGGGCCGCCTTGATGAACGCGGCGAACAGCGGGTGGGGGCGTGTCGGCCGCGACTTGTACTCGGGGTGGGCCTGGGTGGCCACGAAGAAGGGGTGCTGCTCCGGCGGGTACTCGACGAACTCCACCAGGTGGCCGTCGGGCGAGGTGCCGGAGAACCGCAGACCGGACTCGGCGACCTTGTCGCGGTAGGCGTTGTTGACCTCGAACCGGTGTCGGTGCCGTTCGGAGATCTCCGTGGCGCCGTAGGCCTCCGCCACCAGGGACCCCTTGGTGAGCACGGCCGGGTACGCGCCCAGGCGCATCGTCCCGCCGAGATCGGCGTTGCCGGCCACCGCGTCGACCTGGTCCGCCATCGTGGAGATCACCGGATGCTCGGTGTCCGGCTCGAACTCACTGGACGAGGCCCCGTCGAGCCCGACCGACCGGGCCGCCTCGATGACCGAACACTGCAGGCCCAGACACAGTCCGAGCAACGGGATGCGGTTCTTCCGCGACCACGAGATGGCGCCCAGCTTGCCCTCGATCCCACGGATACCGAAACCGCCGGGGATCAGCATGCCGTCGACGCCCCGGAGGGCCTCCCGCGCGCCGGCCTCGGTGGCACAGGCATCGGACTCCACCCACCGGATGTTGACCCTCGCCCGGTGGGCGAACCCGCCTGCGCGCAGGGCCTCGGTCACCGACAGATAGGCGTCGGGCAGGTCGATGTACTTGCCCACCAGGGCGATCTCGACCTCCTCGCGCGGTTCGTGGACTCGCTTGAGGAGTTCACCCCACACGGTCCAGTCGACGTCCCGGAAGGGCAGGTTGAGCTTGCGGATGACGTGGGTGTCGAGATGCTCACCGAAGAGCACCTTCGGGATGTCGTAGATGCTCGGGGCGTCGGGGGTGGAGACCACGCCCTCGAGGTCCACGTCGCACATGAGCGCGATCTTGGACTTGAGCCCGTCCGGCACCTCGCGGTCGCACCGCAGGACGAGGCCGTCCGGGACGATACCGATGGACCGCAGCGCCGCCACGGAGTGCTGGGTGGGCTTGGTCTTGAGCTCACCCGACGGTGCGAGGTACGGGACCAGTGAGACGTGGAGGAAGAAGATGTTCTCGCGTCCGACCTCGTGGCGGACCTGCCGGCAGGCCTCCAGGAAGGGCTGGGACTCGATGTCGCCGACCGTGCCACCGACCTCGGTGATCACCACGTCGGGGCGGCGGCCCTGCTCATCGGGCGCGCCCATCGCGATGATGCGTTCCTTGATCGCGTCGGTGATGTGCGGGATCACCTGGACGGTGTCCCCGAGGTACTCGCCGCGACGCTCCTTGGCGATGACGGCCGAGTACACCTGGCCGGTCGTGACGTTGGCGTTGGCGCTCAGGTCGCGGTCGAGGAAGCGCTCGTAGTGCCCCAGGTCGAGGTCGGCCTCCGCACCGTCCTCGGTGACGAACACCTCCCCGTGCTGGAACGGGTTCATCGTCCCCGGGTCCACGTTGATGTACGGGTCCAGCTTCTGCATGGTCACGCGGAGTCCGCGCGCGGTCAGAAGCTGCCCCAGGCTGGAGGCGGTGAGCCCCTTACCCAGCGACGACGCCACGCCACCGGTGACGAAGATGTGCTTGGTCGCGGACCGCGATGCGGCTCGGTTCAGTGCCAAGGGGACTCCCGTGTCCAGACGCCGGAATGGATGAATGCTGGTGTGGCTCCGGTGCACCCCACGGGGCTTCAGGCTATCACCGAGCGGGCGCGGTGGGGAGCGACGGCACCGCCGCGGTCGCATCCGGGCGCAGCCCGTAGTGTCCCTGCCCCCGCGCGAGCTGCTCCGCCAGCGCGAGCCCCGTGGCCAG
>NZ_JAALED010000305.1:0-1218 GCF_014145155.1 Dietzia sp. B19
CGGTCGGGGCCTCGGACGGCGGGATCCGGTCGGGGCGGCCCGAGCCGTAGCCCGCCCCGGCGAATCCGTGGGGGGCGTCGGGCCGTTGTCCGTCGTCGAGCTCGTCGTCGGACAGCACCAGCGGGGCGGCCGGTCGGCCGCCGCTCAGGACGGCCAACAGGTCGGTGCGCATGTCCCCGGCGGTGTCGTACCTGTTCTCGGGGTTCTTGGCCATCGCCTGCATGACCACGGCGTCGACGTACCGGCCGATCTCCGGGTTGATCGCGGAGGGCGGCTGCGGTGACTCGCGGACGTGCTGGTACGCCACGGCGACGGGCGATTCCCCGGTGAACGGCGGGGCTCCGGCGACCATCTCGTACAGGACGCAGCCGGCCGAGTACAGGTCCGATCGGGCGTCCACCGTCTCACCCCGGGCCTGCTCGGGGCTGAGGTACTGGGCGGTGCCGAGCACGGACGAGGTGTTGGTGAGGGTCGAGCTGGCGTCGCTGACCGCGCGCGCGATGCCGAAGTCCATGACCTTGACGGCCCCGTCGCGCGAGATCATGATGTTCGCCGGTTTGACGTCGCGGTGGATGATCCCCTTCTTGTGCGAGAAGTCCAGGGCGCCGCAGACGTCGGCCATCACCCCGAGTGCGCGTTCCACCTCCAACGGACCATCCATCTTGACGATGTCCCGGATCGTGTCGCCCTCGACCAGTTCCATGACGATGTAGGGCAACGCGCCGTCTGCGGTGCGCTCCTCGCCCGTGTCGTAGATCGCCACGATGGAGGGGTGGTTGAGCGACGCCGAATTCTGCGCCTCGCGGCGGAAGCGCTGGTAGAAGGTCTCGTCGCGGGCCAACTCGGGCCGCATGATCTTGACCGCCACGTCCCGGCCGAGGACGGTGTCCCGCCCCCGGTGGACCTCGGACATGCCACCGAATCCGAGGACCTCCCCGATCTCGTACCGACCGGCCAGCAGGTGAGGTGTGGTCATCCGCCGTCACCTCCCCTGCCGTTGTTCGCGGCCGCGTTCGGGTTCGCGTTGCCACCTGCGTTGCCACCTGCGTTGCCACCCGCGTTGCCGCCCCCGTCGGCCTGGCCCGGCGGGACGAAGGAGTTGAACTCGGAGGTCAGCGAATCGAGCATGTCCTGCAGATCGGGCGCGGGCGGGACCACGGTCGGGGACGGCGCCGGCTGGGGCGGCGGAGTGGGTTCGGGGGCCGGGGCCGGGGCGGG
>NZ_JAALED010000306.1:0-5532 GCF_014145155.1 Dietzia sp. B19
CGGACCACGGCCTGGCCCCCGGGTGGGCGTCGGGCATCGCGGCCGCTCGGTCCGCCGGATCAGGGTCCGCGCCGGGGCCGCACCGCGCCTGAATTCCGGCTCGGTGCCAGGACTGCGTGCCTGACCTCCGGGCCGGTACCAGGACCGAGGAGGGCGAGGTGTCCGGAGGTCAGGCGTCCGCGGGTCAGGCTCCCGCCGTCTCGGCCTCCGCGAACTGCCATAACCGCTCGGCGATCTCGGGGTCCGAGGCCTCGGCGCTCCGGCCGATGAGCGTGGGCATACCCCTGAGGTTCCGCAGCCCGTCCGGACCGGTGTAGCTGCACGGCGGTAGCGGCCGGGTGGCGGCGAACATCGTGGTGAGCGCCGCCTGGGTCGCAGGCTGGGCGAACACCGAGCAGACGCGGGTGATCACCGTGTCGACCACGGCGTTCCCGCTGGCGTTGGTGATCCCGGTCGCCGCCCACCCGGGGTGCGTGAGCTGAACGTCGACCCCCGCCACCGCGGCCTCGGCCCGTCCGTCCCGCAGCCGCTGGTCCAGCGCGAGCCCCCACAGCATGTCGCCGAGTTTGGACTGGGCGTAGGCCGCCGCGGGGGTCCACCGACGGCGGCGGAAGTGGGGGTCGTCGAGGTCGAAGGTCGCGGCCTTGTGCGCGTTGGACCCGACGATCACCACGCGGCGGCGCACACCCGGGAGGACGAGGTTCGTGAAGAGGAACGGGCCGAGAACGTTGACGCCCAACAGCATCTCGAATCCGTCGGCGGTCTCGCGGCGTCGCGGCGTGATGGCGCCGGCATTGTTGACCAGCACGTCGATCGGCTCGGGCTCCCCGCCGCGCAGCTCGTCGGCAGCGCGTCGCACGCTCTCGAGCGAGGCCAGGTCCAGCTCGACGACCCGCGACGGGCCCGGGAGAGAGTCCGCGACCTCGCGTCCACGCCTGGTGTCCCGCACCGCCAGGACGACCCGGGCGCCGCGGTCCGAGGCGGAGCGGGCGGTCTCCAGGCCGACGCCGCTGGTCGCCCCCGTGATGAGCCAGGTCTGGCCGGTGAGGTCCGGGATCTCGATGCTCGTGTGCGCCACGCGTCACAGGCTACTCATGCAGGTGGGCCGAGAGGCCCGGCTGAGTGGTGGTGCTACCTGAGCCACCTCTTCGACGGCGACGACCCCATCAACAGACTGACACTCTTGGTGGAGCCGCTCGTCGCGAAGACGGTACCGATCACCGACGGCCGCCCTGATACGCGGGATCGCCGAGCTCGTCCGTCGCCGGTCGATCATGCAGACTGGGCAAGACTCAACAACCAGTCGGAGTAGAACTCAGTGAGTGGGCGCGCGGGCCGCACTGTTCACCACGCTAGATCTGCCCCTTAAACGTCAACTCGCCCCCACCGGCTTACGGGCGCTGACCGAGACCCGCTCGGCAGATTGCGTGGGCAGGATCAGGACTCGTAGCTAGGGTACGCCTGGCACCACGCAGGCTCACCGGAGACTGTGACGTCCGCCTCGACGAGAACCGTCTGACCTGCAGCGATCAAACTCGGGTAGTCACTGGTTCCGCCGATAATCCTCTCGTCCTCGTCGTAGCACACGATTCCGACCCGCGCGTTCCCTATCCGCCAGACTGAGGTGAGACACCCGGACTGGCTGGATGAGAGGCTGGGGCGCGACTGAAGGAGAACCCAGCATGACGATCACTGCTACCACTGCTGCGGCCGTGGAGGCCTTGCAGCCGACGCCGGTGCCGGCACAGGAGACGGTGGAATCCCCGCGGGCCGGGCGGCCGGCGCGGCGGACGTTCACCGCCGAGTACAAGCGGCGGATCGTCGCCGAGTACGACCAGGCCCCGGCCGGTGAGAAAGGCCGGGTGCTGCGGCGTGAGGGACTCTACGATTCCAGCGTCAAACAGTGGCGGGCCCAGATCGAAGCCGGAACACTGGGCAGGGTGTCCAAGAAGAAGCCTCGGGAGGGCCTGTCGCCGGAACAGGCGCGCATCGCCGAACTGGAAAAGCAGATCGGCAAGCTCGAGACGGACGCGGCCCGAAAGGACGAGGTCATCGCTGATCGTGACGCCGCTTTGGAGGTCATGGGAAAAGGTGTCGCGTTCTTGGAGGCGCTCTCGAAAAAGAACACGCGGTGAGCCGGGCGGCCTGGCGCACCTGGCAGGCCGAGACCGCGCAGCTGCTGACCGCGCTGCTGGGTGTGGTGCGCGCATGTGCGCTGGTTGGCCGGTCGCGGGCAACGCACCACCGCCAGGCGAATCCGAAGCCGCGCGCCTACGGCCCGCACCCCAAAGCCCGACATCCTGCCGAGCTCAGCGACCCGGACCGCGCCGCGGTGCTGGGCGTGCTCACCAGCGACGCTTACGCCGATCTGTCGGTGGCCCAGGTGTGGGCCCGAGAGCTCGACGCGGGCCGGTATCACTGCTCGCAGCGCACAATGCACCGCATCTTGGCCGCCCAGGCGATGAACGGCGAACGCCGCAGGCAGGCTACCCATCCGCCGCGCAAGATTCCCGAGCTGGTGGCGACCGCGGCAAATGACGTCTGGTCCTGGGATATTACGAAAATGCGGGGTCCGGCCAAGGGCGTCTGGTACCACGCCTATGTCGTCATCGACATCTTCTCCCGCTACGTCGTCGGGTGGCGGATCGAGACCGTCGAGGACGGCGAACTGGCGGCTGACCTGGTCGCTGACGCCATCGCTGAGCAAGGGCGGGCACCGGGGTATCTCCACGCCGACGGGGGCGCGGCGATGACCTCGAAGCCATTGGCCTCGCTGCTGGTCGACCTGGATGTCATCCGGTCGCACAATCGGCCGCGCACCAGCAACGATAACCCCTACAGCGAGTCTCAGTTCAAGACCATGAAGTACACACCGGACTACCCGGAGCGGTTCGCCAGCATCGGCCACGCCCGTGCCTGGATGAACCGGTTCACCCACTGGTACAACCACGAACACCGGCACAGCGGGATCGGACTGCACACCCCGGCCAGCGTCCACGACGGCACCGCCGATCACATCCGCGACAAGCGGCAGCTCGTGCTCGACGCTGCCTACGCCAAGCACCCTGAACGGTTCACCCGGCGCCCGCGCCCACCCCGGCTACCAGAGAAAGTGACCATCAACGACCCCGCAGCCCGATCAGCCGAAACTAGCCAGGCTCAACCGACCACTGCACGTCTCAATTGATTTGACACGCTCCGGTTATTCATGTCTGCGCCCGAGGGATTCGTCAACTCGAATACTGCAGTAGTGCCGCCGTACTGATCGGCCCTGATTTCTCGCGAAGCCACCGGCTCAATCGGATCGACCTCTTGGTGGGCCATCCCGTGGTCGCTAATCGACACCGACGCATCGACTTCGGCTACCTCGGCGCCTGGCGTCGAGCTGAGATCGAACCACACCGGAAGTACGAGCTCCTGTCCGGCCCAGGCCATCGACTCGACCTGGTCGCTTGTACCTAGGATTCCGCCGTACGAGTCGAGGAAATTCATACTGACAGTGACGAACTCGCCTACCGCGTTCTCATCTTCACTGGTGACCACAGCGATTCCCCGGACATAGCCGTCCTGCTGGCCGAACCCCGTGGCTACTAGCTCGACTGCCGCTGGCGAATCAGGTGCCGCAGCCCCGCGGTCCGCACTTCCCCCGGGATCGTCCGCAGATTCTCCACATGCAGTTAGCAAGAAAGCAGTTGAAGCCACGAGGGCAAATAAGCGCATAATCATACTTTAGTTCGGAGGCTCCACCCCTTCCCCACCGCCCCGGGTGTTCCCAGGAAAAGTCGCACGTGCTGGATACGATGGCCACATGATCACCGGTGAACTCAAGAGCAAGATCGACGGCGTCTGGAACGCCTTCTGGTCGGGCGGCATCAGCAACCCGCTCGAGGTGATCGAGCAGATCACATTCCTGCTCTTCATCCGCCGTCTCGACGACCTGCAGACGCTGCAGGAGAACAAGGCCAGGCGACTGGGCGAGCCGCTCGTCGACCCGACGTTCAAGCCGGGCCAGGACCAGCTCCGGTGGTCTCGCTTCAAGAACGCGGAGCCGGGAGTGATGTTCCGGATTGTCGACGACGAAGTGTTCCCGTTCCTGAGGCAGCTCGGCGGCGAGGGTTCCACTTACGCCGATCACATGAAGGATGCCCGCTTCACCGTGCCAACCCCGGCGCTGCTGAGCAAGGTCGTCGACATGCTCGACGACGTGCCGATGCACGACCGCGACACCAACGGCGACCTCTACGAGTACATGCTCGGCAAGCTCGCCTCTGCGGGACAGAACGGCCAGTTCCGCACGCCGCGGCACATCATCCAGCTGATGGTCGCCATGACGGACCCCAAGCCGTCTGATGAGATCTGCGATCCCGCCTGCGGCACTGCCGGCTTCCTCGTGTCCGCGGCCGAGCACCTGCGTGAGCACCACCCGAGCATCCTCACCAACGAGGTTCAGCGGAAGCACTTCGGGGCCTCGATGTTCCACGGGTACGACTTCGACTCCACCATGCTGCGCATCGGCAGCATGAACATGCTCATGCACGGCGTCGAGTCGCCGGACATCCGCTACCGAGATTCGCTCTCCGAGGTGGCGGCAGACACCGAGGGGCGCTACACACTGATCCTCGCAAACCCGCCGTTCGCAGGAAGCCTGGACTACGAATCCACGTCCAAGGCGCTACTCAAGGACGTCAAGACCAAGAAGACCGAGTTGCTCTTTCTCGCTCTGTTCCTGCGCCTACTCAAGCCGGGTGGGCGCGCGGCGGTGATCGTGCCCGACGGCGTCCTGTTCGGCTCGACCACTGCCCACAAGGCATTGCGCAAGCGCCTGGTCGAGGAGCAAAAACTCGACGCCGTGGTCAAACTCCCGTCGGGCGTGTTCAAGCCGTACGCGGGCGTATCGACGGCCATCCTGTTCTTCACCAAGACCGACTCTGGTGGCACCGACGACGTGTGGTTTTACGACGTCCGCGCGGACGGTTTCTCCCTCGACGACAAGCGCAACCCCGTCGATGCCAATGACCTGCCGGATGTGCTCTCTCGCTGGAAGAACCGCGCCGCCGAGAAGACTCGCGCACGCACCGAGCAGTCTTTCCTGGTGCCCAAGGCCGACATCGTGGCACAGCAGTACGAACTGTCGATTAACCGCTACAAAGAGATCATCTTAGACGAGGTCGAGACTCGCAACCCATTGGAGATCATCGCCGAGCTCGAAGCGCTCGAGGGCGAGTTCCAGCATGGGCTGGCAGAGCTCAGAGAGATGCTTACATGAGGCGGGTCGCACTATCGGAAATCGCCCAGATTCATAGTGGCGGCAGACTTGGACTATCCGGAAAGCACTTCTCCGAAGAGGGCACAGTCCCCGCTTACGGCGCCGCAGGACTGAATGGATATTTGGACACGGCCGAATATGTCCAACGAGAAGGGGTCATACTGTCATCAATCGGAGCGAGGTGCGGGAAGTGTTTTCATGTAGATGGTTCCTGGACCAGCCTTGCGAATACCCAGGTTATCCGGCTCTTCGCATCTGAGCGTGGG
>NZ_JAALED010000307.1:0-2001 GCF_014145155.1 Dietzia sp. B19
GGGCCGCCCGCCGCCCCCCGACGCCGAGAGCGTCGAGTGCCCCCGCAGTAGCCAGTGCCTCCATCTGCCGGACGGTCAACCCGGTGCGGCCGGCGAGGTCGGCGGCCGAGCGGTACGGGCCGTGAGTGTCGCGCTCGTCGGCGATCGCCGTGGCGAGATCGGTGCCGATGGCCCGCACGGACTCCAGGCCGAGACGCACCTCGGTGCCCCCGTTCTCACACGTGGCACCGCCGAGCGAGCGGTTGACGCAGGGGCGGTGCACGGTGACGCCGTGCCTGCGGGCGTCGGCCACGAGGGACTGCGGCGAGTAGAACCCCATCGGCTGGCTACGCAGCAGCGCCGCACAGAAGACGGCCGGGTGGTGGCACTTGAACCACGCCGAGTAGTAGACGATCGCCGCGAAGGACTGGGAGTGGCTCTCGGGGAAGCCGTAGTTGGCGAACGCGCACATCTTCTCCCAGATCCGCTCCCCCACCTCGGGACCGGTGACCGGCGTACCGGGTGGGCTGGTGCCGATGCCGTGGAGGTCACGCATGCCCGCGAAGAACCTCTCCCGCAGCCGCGCCATCCGCTCGGGTGAGCGCTTGGCCCCCATCGCCCGGCGGAGCTGGTCCGCCTCCGCCCCGGTGAACCCGGCGATCTCGGTGGCGATCTGCATGAGCTGCTCCTGGAACAGCGGGATCCCCAGCGTCCGCCCCAGGGCCGCCTCGAGCGCGGGGTGGTCGAACACCACCTCCTCCCGCCCGTTGCGTCTACGGATGTAGGGGTGCACGGAGCCGCCCTGGATGGGGCCGGGGCGGATGAGCGCCACCTCCACCACGAGGTCGTAGAACGTCCGCGGCCGGAGTCTGGGCAGCGTGGCCATCTGCGCCCGCGACTCCACCTGGAACACCCCCACGGAATCGCCCCGGCACAGCATCTCGTAGACCTCGGGATCGGAGAGGTCCAGTCGGGCCAGGTCCACCTCGAGGTCCTTGTGCTCGGCCGCGAGGTCGATGGCGTGGTGTAGCGCCGTGAGCATCCCCAGCCCCAGCATGTCGAACTTGACCAGACCGACCGCCGCGCAGTCGTCCTTGTCCCACTGCAGGACCGTCCGCCCGGGCATGCGCGCCCATTCGACGGGCACCACGTCGGCCACCGGCCGGTCGCAGATCACCATGCCGCCGGAGTGGATGCCGAGGTGCCGGGGCAGTCCGACGAGTCTGCGGGCCAGCGCCAGGACGTCGGCCGGGACGGTGTGCTCGGTGGCCTCCCGCTCGTGGTTCTTCAGACCCGACCACCGGTCCACGCTCTTGGACCACGCGTCCTGCTGCCCGGTGGAGTACCCGAGTGCCCGGGCCACGTCCCGCACGGCCGACCGCCCCCGGTAGGTGATGACATTGGCCACCTGCGCGGCATGGTCCCGCCCGTAGCGGGAGTAGACGTACTGGATGGCCTCCTCCCGACGACCGGACTCGATGTCCACGTCGATGTCGGGCGGACCGTCCCGCTCCGGGGACAGGAATCGCTCGAAGAGCAGGTGCGCGCCCACCGGGTCGACGTTGGTGATGCCGAGGGCGTAGCAGACCGCCGAGTTGGCGGCCGAACCCCTGCCCTGGCAGAGGATGCCCTCCCTGCGACAGAACTCGACGATGTCGTGGACCACGAGGAAGTAACCGGGGAACCCCAGCTCGGCGATCACCCCCAGCTCGCGGTGGATCTGCGCATAGGCCTCCGGCGCCACCCCACGCGTCCCGTAGCGCCGCGCGGCCCCTGCATAGGTGAGCTCGGCGAGCCGACTGTCCTCCGTGTGGCCCTCGGGAACATCGAACGGCGGGAGCTCGGGGGCGATGAGCCGGAGGTCGAATGCGCACTCGCGACCCAGGCCCGCCGCGCCGGTGACGGCGGCCGGCCAGCGGTCGAACAACTCGGCCATCTCCTCCCCCGAGCGCAGATACGCCCCACCGGCCGGGGGCAGGTGCGCGGCATGGGTCTCCAGGGCGTCGCGGGCCCCGAGCGCCG
>NZ_JAALED010000308.1:0-1662 GCF_014145155.1 Dietzia sp. B19
CGGCGCGGACATCGGCGTCGAGGTCCGGGTCGGTCACGTCGACCGCGACGGTCCTGCCCGCGGGAGGGTCGGGGACTGTGTCGTGCGCTGCGCGAGGGCTCTGGGTCACGGGCACAGCGTGGCGCACCCACCGGTCGGCGGACCCGGCCCGATGCAGTGTCCCGGGGGCGGCTGTGGAGAGGCCGGGGGCTGTGGACAACACGCCGGGACCCGGGGTCCCCGACCCGGACACCCCGTGCCGCGGACCCCGCCCGAAATGGGAGAAACCGCGGCAGGGGGACGCCGCGGTTTCTCGAAGTCCCGATTCGTGGGGGAACGAATCGAGCACCTATAGGGGGATGCTCTTACGAGCGTGATCAGTATCACTTATCCGCGCGGTGAGCACAAGAACCGTATCGTGGAGCCGTGTCCGCCCCACGCCGCCAGGGCCCTCGGTCATCGCACCGACCTCGCCGGGTCGCCGCGTTCTTCGACCTCGACAAGACGATCATCGCCACCTCGTCGGTGTTCGCGTTCAACAAATCCTTCCTCGATGAGGGTCTGTTGTCCCGCCGATCGGTGATCGATCTGGCCTACACGCAGCTCGCGTTCAGCCTCTCCGACGCCGACGACGACCAGATGCAGAAGGTGCGCCAGGCCATGGCCACGGCCACCAAGGGGTGGGAGCCCGAGAAGGTCGAGCGCATCGTCACCGAAGGACTCACGGAGACCGTCTCGCCGACCGTGTACGCCGAGGCGCAGGAACTGCTCGCCGAGCACCGGGCGCTCGGGCACGACCTGGTGATCGTGTCCGCCTCCGGTGAGGAACTGGTGGCGCCGATCGCCCGGATGCTCGGCGTGGACCACTACGCCGGCACCCGCATGAACCGCGACGCCGACGGGCGGTACGGCGGGTCCATCGAGTTCTACTGCCAGGGACCGGGCAAAGCCGAGGCGATCCGGGCGTTCGCCCGGCGCTACGGCTACGACCTGGAGGCCTCGTACGCCTACTCCGACTCCTCCACCGACCTCCCGATGCTCGAGGAGGTCGGGCATCCGACGGTGATCAATCCGGACCGGGCACTGCGCCGCGAGGCCCTGGAGCGCGGGTGGCCCATCCTCACCTTCTCCAACCCCACCCCGTTGCTCCCGACGCTGGAACGCGCGACCGGGCCGATCATCGGCGTCGGGGCGATCGCGCTCGCGTTGGGGGCGGCGGCCTTCTCCTTCGCCCGCTCCGCGCGGCGAGACCACTGAACCCGGTCACCCGACTCGTCCGCCGGGACCGGTCACCCGACCCGCCCTCGTTCGGCCCCAACTCCTCATCGTGCGCCGCCGACGCGGCGGGACGCGATGGCGGGAACCACCCGCAAGTCCCCGGGTTCCTTGTGGGATCCCCCCATCGCCGGGGCGCCTGTCCGCGCGGCATGCTCAGGGCACGGTGACGACGACGCCAGGACGGTGACGGAAGAGAAGTCACGGTTCCCCGTCCGAGCCACCGTCATCGATACTCCGGAACCCACGCGACGGATAACGCCCGAGAGGCACACCAGCCGTGGGTCCGCGCCAGCCGTCACCGACGGTTGTCCCGGACCGGCCACACGGCGGACCACAGGACGCCTGGTACCCGGATCTCTCGATGGAACCGCAGTGAGTTGGCGGGTCGGCACGCGTGCCGACCCG
>NZ_JAALED010000031.1:0-7581 GCF_014145155.1 Dietzia sp. B19
CGCCCGTTCCTCACCGTCGGCCGACAGTCACTGGCGAGGTTCGTCGGTCCGCTCGCCACCCGCGAGGCGCTGGTGAGGGTGGTCGACCCGCCCGAGGGGACGATCCCCGCCCGGTGGCGGCTCCTGCTCGACCGTGGTCCCTACTCGGCCGAGGGCGAGCGGGCGCTGTTCACCGCGCACCGGGCGGACGTGCTGGTGACCAAGGACTCGGGAGGCGTGCACACCTGGCCGAAGATGGCGGTGGCCGCCGAACTCGGGGTGCCGGTGGTCGTGGTGCGCCGCCCGGGGGCCGCTCCGGGTGTAGAGGTGGTGGCCGACGCGGTGTCCGCCGTCGACCGGGTCGGGACCCTGGCCTGAGGAGGCTCCGGACGCCGGGTTCCGGGCCGATCCACAGGGTCCGATGACGGGGTTAACACACGTGTAGAGACGATCGACGCCTCGCCTGGCCGCGTCCGTCCTCGCCGGACCCGATCTCGCGCGGGTCTGCATCGTCGCAGGTCAATCAGGTCGAGGACGGTGGACTGGCCTCACGTATCACGACTCCGGCGCCACCCGCAGGGACTTCGCCCAGCCCGGCGCCGCCGAGAACATGATCAGAGAAATCGGCCTAAACACAGAAATGTTCGGACACCTGAGAATAGTGTGGTCTCCATCACACCAGGAGGCCGAGTGTTATCAGTTCGTAATCTCGAGGTCGTCTACGACGACGCGATGCTCGTCATCAGAGGTGCGAGTTTCGACGTGCCGGACGGCCACATCGTCGCGCTGCTGGGCGCGAACGGAGCCGGCAAGTCGACGCTGCTGCGCAGCCTCTCCGGACTACTCGATGTCCACAACGGGGCCATCACCAAGGGGTCGGTCACCCTCGACGGGGAGGACATCGGTTCGCTGAGCGCACCCGCGATCGCGCGACACGGCGTCAAGCACGTCCTCGAGGGGCGACGGATCTTCAAGGAGTTCTCGGTCGAGGAGAACCTGCGCATCGGCGCGCACGTCACGCGCCGCCACCTCCGCGAGGGCCTCGAGCGCGTCTACGGGCTCTTCCCCGTCCTCCACGAGCGCAGGTCGCGAGTCGCCGGCTACCTGTCCGGCGGCGAGCAGCAGATGCTGGCGATCGGCCGGGCGCTCATGTCCGCACCGCGATACCTCCTGCTGGACGAGCCGAGCCTGGGCCTGGCGCCCAAGATGGTGGAGCAGATCCGGGACATCATCGTGGAGATCAACTCGCAGGGGACCGGGGTGCTGCTGGTCGAGCAGAACGCGGCGATGGCGCTGTCGATCGCCCGACACGGGTACGTGGTGGAGACCGGCCGCGTGGTCATGGACGGGCCCGCGGCGGACCTGCTCGACAACGACGACATCCGCGAGTTCTACCTGGGCGCGCGCTCGGACTCCGACGAGACGAAGTCCTATCGCGACGTCAAACAGTACCGGCGGCGCAAGAGGTGGGCGTCATGACGAACCCGTCCACCTCCACCCCGGTCGTCGAGTTCTCGCAGGTGAGCCTGGCCTTCGGGAACCTCAAGGCGATCGACGGCGTCGACTTCACCGTCAACCCGGACGAGCTCTTCGCGATCATCGGCCCCAACGGCGCCGGGAAGACCAGCATCTTCAACGTCCTCTCGGGCGTGTACCGGCCGCAGCAGGGGTCGGTGAAGCTCAGGGGACAACAGCTCCTGGGGATGCGTCCGCACAAGATCGCCCGCCTGGGGGTCGCCCGGACGTTCCAGAACGTCGAGTTGTTCGCCAACCTGACGTTGGTCGACAACCTCATGCTGGGCCGGCACGTGAAGTTCCGCTACGGCACGCTCGCGGCGATCGCCTGGGTGGGGCCGGCCAGACGCCAGGAGGAACTGAACCGCGCCGCGGTCGAGGAGATCATCGACCTGCTGGAACTCCAGGCGTGGCGCAAGCTCCCGGTGGGGCTGCTGCCCTACGGCATCCAGAAACGCATCGAGCTGGGGCGGGCCCTGGCCATGGAACCCGAGATCCTCCTCCTCGACGAACCCGTGGCGGGGATGAACCTCGAGGAGACCGAGGACACCGCGCGCTTCCTGCTCTCGATCCGACAGGAGTTCAAGACCCCCATGATCCTCGTCGAGCACGACATGAGCCTGGTGATGGACATCGCGGACCGCGTGCTGGCCATCGACTTCGGCGCCCCGCTGGCCCTCGGCACCCCTGCGGAGGTCCAGAGCCACCCGGCGGTGGTGGAGGCCTATCTGGGCGGCCAGGCCGCGGTGCCCGCGGACGGAGGGGGGAGCTGATGAGCACCACCACTCTGGCCACGCGGGTGCGGGACAACGCCGCCGCCCACCCCGGGGACGTGGCACTGCGCAGGAAGTCCCGGGGTGTCTGGCAGCCGACCACCTGGGCGCAGTACTGGGACCAGATCCAGGACGTCGCGCACGCGCTGATCGCGCTCGGGATCGACACCCAGGACCGCGTCGCGATCCACAGCGAGAACCGCCCCGAGTGGCTGATCTGCGACATCGCGACCGTGGCCGTCCGGGGCGTCAGTGTGGGCGTCTATCCGACCAACCCGGCCGCCGAGGTCGGGTACCTGCTGGAGAACAGCCAGGTCAGGCTGCTGGTGGCCGAGGACCAGGAACAGGTGGACAAGGCGCTGGCGGTCTCCGACCAGTGTCCGGACCTCGCGCACATCGTGTACCTGGAGCCGCGCGGGATCCGGGGACACTACGACGACGAGCGCCTCATCTACTGGGACGACTTCCTTGCACTCGGTCGCGAGCACCGTCAGAGGGACGACGGGGCGGTGAACCGGCGGATGGAGCAGGCACAGCCCGACGACCTGATCACCCTCGTCTACACCTCGGGATCGACCGGCCCGCCCAAGGGAGCCATGCTCACCACGTCCAACGTCGAGTTCGCTATCGACACCGTCATGACCCGCGGGGGGACGTCCGATCCGCCGCCGGGACCGTCCGACTACGTGCTCACCTACCTCCCGCTCTCGCACGTCGCCGAGCGCTTCTTCACCACCTGGATGAGCTGCGCGAGCCGGCTCCAGGTGACGTTTGCCGAGTCCATCGACACCGTCCCCCAGAACCTCCAGGAGGTGCAGCCCACCCTGGTGATGGGTGTTCCGCGGATCTGGGAGAAACTCCTGGCCTCGGCCCAGATTCGTCTGGAGGACGCCACCTGGCTCAAGCGGAAGTGGTCGGGCTTCTGGCTGGCGCGGGCCGAGCGGATCGGCGATGCCCTGGTCTCGAACGGCGGCCGGCACACCCCGGCCAGCCGCACGTGGTACGTGCTGGGGTGGATCTGCATGTACCGGGCGCTGCGGGTCCGGACGGGATTGCGGTACGCGCGCTACGCGGTCTCCGGAGCTGCGCCGATCGCCCCGGAGGTGCTCAAGTTCTTCATGGGGATCGGTGTACCGATGCACGAGCTCTACGGGATGACCGAGAACTCGGCGATCGCCACCACCAACAAGCCCGGACGGGTGAAGCTCGGAACCGTGGGTGAGCCCCACGAGGGCACCGAGCTGAAGATCGACGAGACCACGGGCGAGATCCTGGTCCGGAGCCCGGCGGTGTTCGCCGGGTACTGGCGCAACCCGGAGAAGACGGCCGAGACCATCGACGCCGAGGGCTGGCTCCACACCGGGGACGTGGGCGAATGGGTCGACGGGACCCACGTCACGATCACCGACCGGATGAAGGACATCATCATCACCGCCGGCGGCAAGAACGTGTCCCCGTCGGAGGTCGAGAACGCCCTCAAGGTGTCCCCCTACATCAAGGAGGCCCTCGTGATCGGCGACGGCCGCAGGTTCCTCACCGCGCTCATCGGGATCGAGCTCGACACTGTCGGCGACTGGGCCACCCGCAAACGGATCGCCTACACCACCTACCGCGACCTGACGGAGAAACCCGAGGTCCGCGAGCTGGTGCAGGGGGTCGTCGACACCGCCAACGAGAGGTTCAACGCCGTGGAGCAGGTCAAGGCGTTCGCACTGCTGCCCAAGGAACTCGATCACGACGAGGGCGAGCTGACCGCGACCCAGAAGGTCAAGCGCTCGGCGGTGACGGGGATGTTCGCGGACCTCGTCGACGAGCTGTACGAGGGGGCACGATGACCCAGTTTCTCAGTGCCCTGAGCGTCGGTCTGGGCTCGGGTGCCATCTACGCACTCGTCGCGATCGGCTTCGTCATGATCTTCAAGGCCACCGGCGTTATCAGCTTCGCGCAGCCCGCGTTCCTCATGTCCGGTGCGATCATCGTCAGCTTCCTCGCTCCGGTGATGGGCTTCTACGTCGGAGCGATCCTCGGGGTGGTCGCCATCGGCGTCGTGGCTCTGCTGGTCGAACGGACGGCGATCCGACCGATGATCGGCAAGGCGGTGTTCATCATCGCGATCATCACCGTGGGACTGGATATCGTCCTCCGCACGATCGCCGGCATGTTCCTGGGTTCTCAACCGCGGTCGGTCGGGGACCCGTGGGGAACCGACGTCTCGGTGATCGCCGGGGTCGTCGTCCAACACAGGCACGTGGCGGCGTTCGTCACCGCCACGGTGATCGTCATCGCCCTCCTGCTGTTCTTCCGGTATTCCTCGGTCGGCCTGGCGATGCGGGCGGTCGCCTCCGACCAGGAGGCCGCGATGGCCCAGGGGGTGAGCGCCAGCCTGATCTTCGCGCTGTCGTGGGCGATGGCCGGTGCGCTGGCCGCGATCGCGGGGATCTTCGCCGCGACCGGCGGTCCTATCGGCAACACCCTGTGGTTGGTGGGACTCATCGCACTGCCCGCGATCGTCATCGGCGGGTTCGACTCGATAGGTGGCGCGATCATCGGCGGCCTGACCATCGGTATCGCCCAGGCCGTCGTGTCGACCTATCACAACCAGTGGTTCCCGGAACTCACCACCAATCTCGGACCGCTGATGCCCTGGATCATCATGCTGGCGGTGCTTCTCGTCAGGCCACACGGACTGTTCGGCACCAAGGAGGTGGAACGGGTATGAGCCATCTCGTATCTTCAGCGGACCCATCCGATACCTCGAGCGGGTCCCGCGGGTCGGCCGGGTCCGCATCGGGATCCCCGACGTCGCAGTCGGGGGCCGGAGGTCGGACCGGTTTCTTCGGACGGCCCCGCGGTCGGCCGGAGCTGTACTCCAGTTACCGGCAGGAACAGGCGCTGTTCAACACGCGCGCCAAGGCGGTCGGCGCCGCGATACTCATCGGAATCGCGGTACTCCTGCCGTTCAACGTCAGCGACGACCTGTTGCGGATCCTCGGCCTGGGACTCGTTCTGGCCATCGGCGGTATCGGGCTCAACCTGATCACCGGCTACGCAGGTCAGATCTCCCTCGGCCACGCGTTCTTCGTCGGGGTCGGGGCGTACACCGCATCGGTGGTGGCCGGCGATCCCGAAGGGCGCGCACTGGGCCTGGGCATCACCTTCGTCCCGGTGTGGATCATCGCCGCGGGTGCGATGGCGGCGCTCTGCGGGGTGGTCGTCGCCCCCTTGGCCACCAGGCTGCGGGGTCTGTATCTCGCGGTGGTGACGCTGGGCCTCGTGTTCCTCGGCACCTACATCTTCACCGAGTGGTCGAGTGTCACCGGGGGGCCGGGAGTCGGTCGCGAAGCACCGCGCCCCGTCGTGTTCGGCAACGACCTCACCCTGGACAGTGCGTTCACCTCGGACCAGAAGCTGTACTGGTTCTTCCTCGCACTCCTCCTGATCGGGGCGCTCGCGGCCCGGAACATCGCCCGCTCGCGGATCGGGCGCGCCTTC
The DNA here is from genome assembly GCF_014145155.1 of Dietzia sp. B19. Lineage (NCBI taxonomy): Bacteria > Bacillati > Actinomycetota > Actinomycetes > Mycobacteriales > Dietziaceae > Dietzia > Dietzia sp. B19. Next base: position 5,760 of record NZ_JAALED010000031.1, read on the forward strand.
GGGGCGATCCGCGATCGCGACATCGCGGCAGGTGTCATGGGCGTCGACCTGGCGCGCTACAAGCTCATCGCGTTCACGGTCTCGTCGTTCTACGCCGGCGTGTGCGGGTCACTGCTGTTCGTCGCGAACCGACACTTCGGGCCGGAGCAGTTCGGACTGATCATGTCGATCCAGTTCGTCGCCATCGTCTTCATCGGCGGGGCCGCGACCATCTCCGGGTCGATCATGGGCGCCCTGCTGATCGCGTCACTTCCCCGGATCTCGGCGGAGGTCGCCCACCTGTTCCCGTTCATCTCCACTGCACCCAACGCCAGCCCCAACATCTTCGAGGTCGAGGCGATTCTGTACGGCGGCCTCATCGTGGCGTTCCTGTTGTTCGAACCGCGCGGTCTGTACGGCGTGTGGCTGCGAATGCGGATGTATTGGAAGAGCTTCCCGTTCACCTACTGAACCCACCCACTGAACACCTGAGGAGAACACCATGAAGTCGAAGACACTACGCAGCGGGGTGGCCGGCCTGTCGGCGATCGCCCTGGTCCTGGCGGGCTGTGGCCGCGACGACGGCGGAGACACCGAGGTCGCCGGCGTCACCGAGGAACCGTGCTCACAGGCGATCGATGACTCGAAGGGCTGCATCTACCTGGGAGCGATCACCGACCTGACGGGACCGTTCTCACCGATCGGCGCCCCGATGATCGAGGGCTCCCAGGCCTACTGGCAGAACGTCAACGAGAACGGCGGCATCGGCGACTACGAGGTCGACATGGTGACCCACGTCCGGGACAACGCCTACAACGAGACCACCCACTCCCAGGAGTACCGGGAGATCAGGGACCAGGTCCTGATGTTGGCCCACTCGATGGGCACCGCCCACACCAACGGCATCCTCGACGACACCCGGCAGCAGAACATCGTCACGGTCCCCGCATCCCTGGGGTCGAACTGGCTGTTCGAGGAGGGCGTCATGGAGTTCGGCACCAGCTACTGTGCCGAGGCCATGAACATGGTGGACTACGCCGTCGACAACTTCGACGCGACGAGTGTCGGCGCGGTGCACTTCCCCGGTGACTACGGTGACGACGCCGCCAAGGGCGCGGAGATCGCCGCCGAGGAACGCGGTGTCGAGTTCACCCGGTACACCACGGCCCCCGGCGGGACCGACGAGCAGACCGCGGTGATCCAGCGGATCCTGGCCGATCAACCGGACGTCGTGGTCCTCTCCACCAGTGCGATCGAGACCGGCGCCATCGTGGGTGCCACCGTCGCGCAGGGGTTCGAGGGCCAGTTCATCGGTTCCACTCCCACGTGGAGCGCCGGTCTGATGGGAAGCCAGGCCGCGCCGGCACTCGAGGCGCGCTACCTGCACGCCGGAGCGGTGGCTCCGTGGGGCCACGACTCGGAAGGCCACATCGAGATGCGGGAGGTCGCCGAATCCATGGGGACCGAGCCCGATGACTGGTTCGTCCTGGGTTGGGGTGCCTCGTCGGTCATCCACGGACTCCTGGAGCAAGCGGTCGAGAACGATGAGCTCACCCGAAGCGGTCTCTACGAGTCGGTCGACTCGCTGACGGGGGTCGACACCGGTGGGATGTTCGCGGAGGGAGCCGGGGACTACTCGGGAGACGTCAACGAGAACGCGTCCCGCTCGAGCATCATCAACCGGATCGAGCCGGGCAGTCCCACGGGCCTCGTCCTGGAGGAGGAGTGGTACGAGGGACCCACGGCGGCCGACTTCGAGTACACGGAGGCGTGCTACCTGATGTGACCGCCCTGAGGTGATCCTCTCAGCGGATACCGGCCGCCCGTCGACCACTGTCGACGG
>NZ_JAALED010000309.1:0-4600 GCF_014145155.1 Dietzia sp. B19
CGCGCCGTGCCCGGGGCCGTCGCTGGCCGCGCTGACGCGACCGCCGTGGGCCTCCACGAGTGCGCGGGTGATCGCCAGCCCGATGCCACTTCCCCCGCCGTGTCGGCCGCGGGCGGAGTCCACGCGGTAGAAGCGGTCGAAGAGGTGATCCAGGTGGTGCGCGGCCACGCCCTCGCCGGTGTCGGTGACAGTGACGGACACCCGCCTCAGAGCCACCGTGTCGGTGCCGGACGTCCTGGTGCCGGTGTCCGCGGGGAGCAGGCTGGTGCTGACGGTGACGGAGCCACCGGCAGGGGTGTGCCGTAATGCGTTGTCCAGCAGGTTCCCCAGTACCTGGCCCATGCAGTCGACGTCCACGGTGACCTCGGCGTCGACGAGGTCGCGGGCGGTGAGCTCCACCCCCTTGTCCGCGAACCGCTCCCGGGCGGCGTCGAGGGCGCTCCCCACCAACCCGGCGATGGTGGTGGGGACCGGATGGAGGCGGGTCAGGTGCTCCTCGACGGCCGAGACGGCCACGATGTCCGACGCCAGGCGTTCGAGTCGGCGGGTGGCCGTCCACAGCACCTCCCTCGTGTCGTCGTCGTAGTCCCGCACACCGTCGTCGACGGCCTCGAGGTAGGAGTCGATCGTGGCCAGCGGGGTGCGCATCTCGTGACCGAGATCGGCGAGCATCCGGCGTCGCGTGGTGTCGGTGGCGTCGAGTCTCCGGGCGAGTTCGTTGACGCTCGTCGCCAGGTCGTCGAACTCCCGCCCCAGCTCGGGACTCGCGACGCGCGTGTCGTAGCGCCCGCCGGCGATCTCGGCGGTCGAGGCGGTCACCACCGCGACCGAACGCTGGACCCTGCGGGTGAGGTACCAGCTCGCCAGCAACGCCAGGAGCACCGCGACGCCCACCGCCAGCCCCCAGGCCAGGACGATCGAATCCGTGAACGCCTCCTCGACGTGGGCGGCCTCCGCGGAGTCGTGCTCGATCCCGGCCTGCCCGAGGTGGTCGTGGAAGATCTCGGGCGCCAGCACCGAGGCGACGAGCCAGGCGCTCCCCGCGCAGCCCACCACCACCCCGGCCATGACCACCAGCAGACGCGTCCCGAAACTCGCCCCGGCGAGCCGACCGCGCCGCACCTCGCCGACAGCGCCGCCGCTCACCGCCCGGCCCCCATCCGGTAGCCCACTCCGCGGACGGTGCGGACGTAGCGACCCCGCGCGGCCTCGTCACCGAGCTTGCGGCGCAGGTGCGCGACGTGAACGTCCACCAGGTGGTCGTCGCCGACCCAGTTCGGGCCCCACACCCTCTCGATCAACTGGGATCGGGTGAACACGACACCCGGGTCGCGGGACAGGGCGGCGAGCACGTCGAACTCGGTTCGGGTCAGGGCGACGGCCTCCCCGTCGACGCTCACCTCGCGACCGGCCACGTCGATGGTCAGATCCCCGATCCTCCGCAGACGCGCGTCCACCGGGGTGGTGCCCGCGGACCCGGCGACCGCCACCTCGTCGTCATTCACGGTCGCGGGCCCCCGCGGTCTGCGCAACATCGCCTGGATCCTGGCCATGAGCTCACGGGGGCTGAACGGTTTCGTCATGTAGTCATCCGCGCCGACGGACAACCCGATCAGCGTGTCGACCTCGTCGGTCCGGGCGGTGAGCATCACGACGTACGCGTCGGAGTGGACCCGGACCCGCCGACACACCTCGACCCCGTCCAGGCCCGGCAACCCCAGGTCCAGGACGATCACATCGGGGTCCACCGACCGGGCGAGTGTGACCGCCTCTGCCCCGTCGCCGGTGACGGTGACCTCGAATCCGTCTCGGCGGAGATACGAGGCGACCAGGTCCGCGAGTGACTGCTCGTCGTCGACGACCATCGCGCGCAGCCCGGTGGGTGGGCGCGGCCCGGAACCGGGGGCACCGGCCTGTCCGTGGTCGCCAGGGCTGGGGGTCATGGGTCCCATCATCGCGCCCCGCCTGCGGATCCGCCGCCCCCGCGACGGCCTTGACCAAACCTTCACACGACCTCCATCCGGACCGCCGGACCCGACGGGCAGGATGGTTCCCAGCAGTCCGGGCGCCCGGCCGCTCCGTTCGAAAGGACCTCGACGATGACCAGCAGGATCTTCCTCGCCGCCGCAGCCGTGGCCGTCCTCACGCTCTCCGCCTGTGCCGACGACGGCGACGACACGACGGCCACGACGCCGGCCACGACCACCACCGCCGGGGACGGCGCTCCCGCGACCACCGAGGAGGGCGACGCGTCCGAGCACTCCGCCGCCGACGTGCGGTTCGCGCGGATGATGATCCCGCACCACGAGCAGGCCATCGAGATGAGCGACATCATCCTGGCCAAGGAGGGCGTCCCCGACGACGTCCGCGAGCTGGCCGAGGAGATCAAGGCCGCGCAGGGCCCGGAGATCGAGCAGCTCGACGAGTGGCTCGAGGAGTGGGGCGAGCCCGGCATGGGCCGCGGCGATCATGGCGACCACATGGGCGATCACATGGGCGACCAGATGGGTGACGCCGGCGAGATGCGCATGATGGACGGGATGCTCTCGCCGGAGGAGATGCAGGAGCTGGCCGACGCCGAGGGCACCGACGCCGCGCGGTTGTTCCTGGAGCAGATGATCGTCCACCACGAGGGCGCGATCGACATGGCCGAGGACCAGGTGTCCGGCGGCACGCACCCGGAGGCGGTCGAGCTGGCCCAGACCATCATCGACACCCAGCAGCGGGAGATCCATCAGATGCGCGAGATGCTCGCCGGCCTGTGACCGTGACGAGTGCTCTGACGACTGTTCCCCGCCCGTCCGCGCGCCGTCGCGCCCTGCTCGCGGCCGTGGTCGCGGGATCGTTGGGGCTGACCGCCTGCACCTCGGCCGGGCCGGAACCGGACTCCACCTCCGACCGGGCCGCGGCCACCCTCGTCGAGCGACACGGCCTCGAGGGGTTGGACGCCCGGCAGGTGATCGAGCGGCTCGACACCATGCCCGTGGCCGAGCGGCCCGACGACCTGTGGGCTTCCGTCGAACCGGACCAGCTGGTCCTGAGCGACCCCACCGGCGACCTCGAGGAGGCGGCGCTGCCGATGCCGGCCGACGAGTTCTACCTCTCCGTGGCCCCGTACCGGACCTTCACGCACGACTGCTTCTTCCACAGCCTCACCACGTGCCTCGGGGAGCTCGGCGGCGAGACCGTGCAGGTGACCGTGACGGACGGGGCGACCGGGCAGACCGTGCTCGACGAGACCCGCACGACCTACGACAACGGCTTCGTGGGCCTGTGGCTCCCGCGCGACCTCACCGGCACCCTGACGATCGCGCACGAGGGCGACTCGACGACCTCGCCCGTCTCCACCGGCGACGACGACCTGACCTGCCTGACCACGATGCAGGTGGCGTAGGCGGCGGCCGATCGCGTCGACCTATCTGACGACTGACCTGCTCAGGCCCGCGCCAATTGACCCGACTCGCCGAGGTGACGTACCCAACAGACGCCGGGAGAGCGGTGGCTCGTAGGGGTAGACCCTGACGACCCGGCCGGGCGCGCTGCAGGGGTCCCCCGATCTTCTCCCGGATTTCCGTTCCGCCCCGGGTGAGCGGCGCGCGGCCGCGGCTAGGGTGACCCCGACGTCAGTCGAGTCGCCTCTCCCGCACCGTGAAATGAGACGCCATGAACGAGCAGTTCCCCTACCGGCCCGACGAGTCCTCGGACGCCGGTCGGGACCGCCTTCCGGCGCCCACGGACCAGTTCGCCCCCATCCAGAGGTTCCCCCCTGAGCAGTTCCCGACGGAACGGTTCCCGACGGAGCAGTTCCCGACCCGCCCGGCCGCCGGGCCCGCCGAACCCCTGGCACACGAGGGCGGTCTGCCCTACGGCAACTCACCCGCCGCGCCGTACCGCCCTGACCAGGATTTCGCCCCCCGGCATCTGGGCGCGCCACCCGCGTTCGCCAACGACCCCTACGTTCCCGGCCCGTACCGGCCGTACCTGCCCCAGCACCTCATGCCGCAGCACGTCATGCCCCAGCAGTACCCGCCCCAGCCCTTCATGTCACAGCCCTTCATGCCGCAGCCCTTCATGCCGCAGCCGTACCCGATGCAGCAGACCGTGTTCGTCGCCAACGGCGGCGGCAGGCGCGTCAACCACGTGCTGCACCTGATCCTGACCATCCTCACCTTCGGCCTGTGGCTCCCGGTGTGGGCGGTGCTCGCGATCGCCAATTCCTAGCGGCCGGGTCGACGCCGGCGTCGACCCTGGAACACATCGCTCAACACAGTTATCATCGTCGAATGACGATCAATGCCGGGGTTGCGTGCGCGGACACCACCGGGTGCCGGTCAGGGACGGAGCCGGGAGCGACCCCCGAGTCAGGGCCCGGACTCGATGCCGCTGCCGCGCTGTTCCGCAGCCTGTCCGACGGAACCCGGCTGGCGATCATCCGCCGGCTCGCCCGCGGTGAGACCCGGGTCGCCGACCTGGTGGCCGAGCTCGGGCTGGCTCAGTCCACGGTGTCCGCCCACGTCGCGTGCCTGCGGGACTGCGGGCTCGTGGAGGGGCGACCGCAGGGCCGGCAGGTGTTCTATTCGCTCGCCCGTCCCGAGCTGAT
>NZ_JAALED010000310.1:0-6096 GCF_014145155.1 Dietzia sp. B19
GCCGGGCCAGCCGTACCAGCAGCCGCAGGGTCAGCAGCCGCAGCAGCCCGGCCACCCCCAGCAGCCCTTCGATCCCACCGCGCCGTACGACGGCGGCACCGGCCCCCAGCGGTAGCAGGCCACCTCACCGATGACGCAGAGCGGACCGGAGAAGACCGGCGCCACCCCCAGGGGCGGCGCCGGTCGGCTGCTGTCCAAGCGCAGGCGCCGGCCCCGGAACCCCGACGGCACGATGCCGCTCATCGAGCACATCTACGAGCTGCGCACGAGGCTGCTCATCGCCCTCGCGGCGATCGTGGTGACGCTGGGCTTCGGCTTCTGGTGGTACGGCAGCGGATTCTTCGGAGTCCCCTCGCTGGGTGAGATCCTCACCGGACCGTACTGCGACATCCCACCCGGTGCCCGCCTCCAACTCGGCGACTCGGGGGACCAGTGCCGCCTCCTCGCCACCGGCCCCTTCGAGCAGTTCATGCTGCGTCTTAAGGTGGCCGCGACCGCCGGCATCGTGCTGGCCAGCCCGGTCTGGCTCTACCAGTTGTGGGCCTTCATCACTCCCGGCCTGCACAAGAACGAGAAGCGCTACGGGATCGCCTTCACGTTCCTCGCCGCCGTCCTGTTCATCGGCGGCGCCGTCCTGGCCTACATCGTCATCGTCTTCGCCCTCGAGTTCCTGCTCTCGATCGGCGACAACGTCCAGACCACCGCCCTCTCAGGTACGCAGTACTTCACCTTCCTCATCCAGCTGATCCTGATCTTCGGAGTGAGCTTCGAGATCCCGTTGCTCATCGCGATGCTCAACGTCGCCGGAGTGCTCCGGTACGAGGTGCTCGCCAGGTCCCGCCGCGGGATCATCATGGGGATCTTCGTCTTCGCCGCCGTGGCCTCGCCCGGGCAGGACCCGTTCTCGATGCTGGCCCTCGCCGGGGCGGTGTGCATCCTGGTGGAGATGTCCATCCAGTTCGCCCGCATCCACGACAAGCGCAAGAGCAGGAACCGCGAGGAGTGGCTCGAGGTCGACGACGAGTCCGCGTCGCCGCTGGGCCCGTCCGAGCGCCTCGACGACTCCGGTGCGGTCCGGTCCACCGGCCCGCTGTCCGCACCCGAGCCACTCGGTGGTGCCCGGCCCCTCCAGGCGCCGTCGGGTGGGGCGATGTATGACGACACGCTCTGAGCCCCACGATTCGGGCACGCTGCTCGAATCGTTCCTGCAGACGCAGGGCTTCGACCCGGACCCGTTCCAGCTGGAGGCGTTCACCGCGCTCGACGCCGGCCGCAATCTGCTCGTCTCGGCGCCCACCGGCTCGGGCAAGACGCTCATCGGGGAGTACGCGGCCCACCGGGCGTTGTCCGGCGGCGGCAGGTGCTTCTACACCACGCCCGTCAAAGCGCTGAGCAATCAGAAGTTCCGGCAGTTCCGTCATCGGTTCGGGCCCGAGAACGTGGGGTTGCTCACCGGGGACCACTCGATCGACGCCGACGCCCCGGTGGTGGTGATGACCACCGAGGTCCTCCGGAACATGATCTATTCCGGCTCCTCCGCCCTGCACGACCTGGACTGTGTGGTCATGGACGAGATCCACTACCTGGGTGATCGGTCGCGAGGGGTGGTGTGGGAGGAGATCATCCTCACCCTCGATCCGGCGGTTCGACTGGTGGGCCTGTCGGCGACGCTGAGCAACACCGACGAGCTGGGGGACTGGATCAGCGAGATCCGGGGGGACACCGCCGTGGTGCTCTCCGAGCTGAGGCCCGTTCCGCTCGCACACATGCTCTACACGGACGGGGATCTGATCCCGGTCCGCGCGGCGGCCGACCAACGGCGGCGCACCCGAGGCGGATATCACGACGAGCGGGTCGCGGCCCGGCCCCGAGCGCAATGGGCGCGGCGCCAGGACGTCATCGAGAAGCTCGACGACGACCATCTGCTGCCCGCGATCTACTTCGTGTTCTCCCGGGCGGGCTGCGACGGGGCGGTCTCGCAGATGCGGCGGGCCCGGTTGCGGCTGACCACCGGGGAGGAGTCCCGGCGGATCGCCTCGCACGTCGACGCCGCATGCGCACAGGTGCCCCGACACGACCTGGACGCGCTCGACTTCACCGCCTTCCGGGCCGGGCTGGTCAGCGGCATCGCGGCCCACCACGCGGGGATGCTGCCGCTGTTCCGGACCATCGTGGAGGAGTTGTTCTCGGCGGGTCTGATCAAGGTGGTGTTCGCCACCGAGACCCTCGCCCTGGGAATCCACATGCCGGCCCGCGCGGTCGTCCTGGAGAAGACCACCAAGTTCAACGGCGACACCCACGCCATGCTCACCTCCGCGGAGTACTCGCAGATCACCGGGCGCGCCGGGAGACGGGGGATCGACACCAAGGGCACCGCGGTGGTGCTGGACCAGCCGGACCTCGACCTGGACGCGCTGTCCGCACTGGTCGACACCCCGCGATTCCCACTGCGCAGTGCGTTCACACCCGACTACTCCATGGCCGTCAACCTCGTGGAGCAACTCGGCGTGGCGGAGGCCACCTCGCTGATCGGCAGGTCGTTCGCGCAGTTCCAGACCGACCGCACGCTGGTGTCCCGGTCCCGGGCGGTGGAACGCAGGACCGATGAGAGGGACCGAATCCGGGCCGATCTCGAGGACGCCGGCGGAGACCGGCAGCTCGACGAGTACATGTCGCTCCGTGCGGACCTCGGCCGACTGGAGAAGTCCACCGAGAAGGCGACCCGGGACGACCGGCTGGACTCCGTCCGCGCGGCGATGCTCAAACAGACCGCGGGTTCGGTGATCACCGTGGGCCGCAAACGGTTCGGCATGGTCGCCACGGTGCTGCAGGTCCGCACCGATATCCCCGCCGACCCGGCACTGCTGTGCCTGACCGACACCGGCTGGACCGGCTGGCTGCGCCAGCAGGACTTCGCGGCACCCCCCGTCCCGGTGGGGAGGGTCGATCTGCCCCGCGGCCGACGCAAGCTCGACGGGCGGGCCAAGCGGGCGCTGGTCCATCGGATGGAGGGACTCCGGGGTAAAGCCCGGGGTCGGATGAAGAACGCCGGCGGCAAGCCCGTCCGCAAGGACCAGCGGATCGCCGCGGCGCGCCGCGCCGTGCGCCAACACCCCCTCCACGACGACCCGCTGGTCGACTCGCTGGCACGTCTCCACGAACGCTGGGCCCGGGCAGCGGCGGACGTGGCCGAGCTCACCGCCGAGGTGGAATCCGACTCCGACTCCCTGGCCCGCCGTTTCCGGAGGATCGTCGGTCTGCTGGAGCACCTGGGTTACCTGGAGGACCGGGAGGGCGAGATCCGCGCCACGGACGCCGGCCGCCTTCTCGCGGGTGTGCACACCGAGCAGGACCTGTTCGTGGCCGAGTGTCTCCGACGCGGCGTGTGGGCCGGGCTGGACCCGGCCGGGTTGGCGGCGGTGATCGCCACCGTCGTGGCCCACCCCCGCAGTGACGCGGTGGTCCGAGAACCCTCCGACGAACTGCTGCGCGCGGCCCTCGCCGAGACCGAACTCGTCGCCGCCGACGTCGCCGCGACCGAGAAGGCTCACCAGCTGCCCTCGACCCCGGATCTGGACGCGGGGCTCGCACCGGTCCTGCACCACTGGGTGTCGGGTGGCGCGCTGTCGTCGATCCTCGCCGCCTCGTGGCAGGAGGGCGTGGAACTCACCGCCGGGGACTTCGTTCGCTCCGCGCGGCTGGTCGTGGACGTCCTGGCCCAGGTCGGGCAGGTCGCCGAGCCCGATCTCGCGCGGACGGCACGGTCGGCCGTGGGGTCCCTACGTCGCGGGGTCGTACTCGACCACACGGTCTGACCCCCGTCGCGCCATCCCTCCCTCGCGCAGTCGCGCCATCCCTCCACCGCGCAGTCGCGCCATCCCTCCATCGCGAAGAGCGTTCCGCACACATCGTGCGAGAAGAGGGTGTGCGGAACGCTCTTATCGATGACTGGCGCTGGTGATTTCCGGCGCGGGAGATGACCGGCCCCGGGCCTGCAGGGGACCGGCGACGGCTCTCAGGCCGGGTCCAGGACCGAGGCCGCCTTCTCCAGACGCCCGATCGCACGCGCCTGTCCCGTGGCCTCACCGAGGGCGTCCAACCGCGCCCGGTCCACGTGTCCGCGCCGGCCGTCGGTATCACCCTCGAACTCGAGCTCGAACCCGCGACCCCGCAGACGGACCACTCCGCGGGCGGCGGTCAGATAGTCGGCGGCCTCGAGAACCGCCTTCCGCTGCCGGGCGGTGAGACCAGATCCGTCGTCCTCGGCGGCCTCCACGATGCCGTCGAGGCCCCCGTACTCCCGCACGAGGGATGCCGCGGTCTTGGTGCCGATCCCCGCCACCCCCGGCAGACCGTCGGAGGCGTCACCGACGAGTACCGCATAGTCGGCGTACACGCGCGCGTCGTCGCCGAGGGGAAGATCGAAGCGCTCCGCGACGACCTCGGGGGTGTACGCGAGGCGCTTCTTCATCCCCGCCCCGACGTACACGACCGTGGTGGTCGCCGACGCCAGCTGGAACAGGTCGCGGTCGCCGGTCACCACCAGCACCTCGCGATCACGAGCGGCCAGTTCCGCCAGGACGTCGTCGGCTTCGGCGTCGGCGGCGGACGCCTGCGTGATACCCGCGGCGGTGAGGATCTCCCGTATCGCGCCGACCTGCGGGTGGAGTGAGGCGGGCGCGTCCTCCCCGCCGTCGTCCCCGGCACGGTGGGCCTTGTACGACGGAACCAACCCCACACGCCAGTCGGGGCGCCACTCGCGGTCCAGGGCCGCCACCAGTCCGGCCGGCGAGTACTCCTCGAGGAGCACCGACACCATGTCGCAGAATCCACGCACCGCGTTGGCAGGTGCGCCGTCGGGTCCGGTGATCTTCTCCGGTACCGAGTGGAACGCGCGGAACCACAGGCCGGCACTGTCGAGAACCATGAGCGGGCCCTGGGACACCGCGCCTCCTCGGGTCGAGTGTGGGCCGGGTATCGACCTTGCGTCAGAATAGTCCTCCCCGTGAGAGGGCGAGGTGACAGTGGTCCGCCGGGAGCGGACGGCGGGCGCCCGCGACGCCCGACGACCTAGGGTGGGGGGATGAGCACCGGCCCCTCGGACACCCACGCCCGGCGACTGACGGCGGTGCGTGATCGCGCGCGCGAGCTCGGGATCGATCACGTGGTGGTGTACTCGGGCGAGGACATGGACTACCTCACCGGCGAACGCATGGAGTCCCACGAGCGGCTCACGGCCCTCGTCGTGCCCGTCGGGGACGGAACGCCCCTCCTCGTGCTCCCTGCGCTCGAACTCTCCGGTGTCACCCGCCGTGCCGCCGCCCGGGTGGGCGCGGAGATCCATCCCTGGGCGGACGGTACGGACGCGGTCCCCCTGGTCGCGGGCACGGTGTGGGGCCGGATCGCCGTCTCGACCGCGCTGCCCGCGCTCCATCTCGTCCCACTCCAGCTGGGTGTCGACGGTGAGGTGATCCTGGCCTCGGAGGTGATCGACCACGTGCGGGCCGTCAAGACGCCGCACGAGCTCGACCAGCTCGCCGAGGCCGCCCGCCGTATCGACGCGGTCCACGCGCGGATGGGTGAGTTCCTCGAGGTCGGTCGTAGCGAGGAGCAGGTGGGTGAGCTGATCTCCGCCGCGATCGTGCAGGAGGGGCTCACACACGCCGAGTTCGTGATCGTCGGCTCGGGGCCCAACGGCGCCGACCCGCACCACGGGGTCTCCGACCGCGTGATCGAGCCGGGGGACATCGTCGTGGTGGACATCGGCGGGCCACTCGAGAGCGGGTACCACTCGGATTGCACCCGCACGTACTCGACGGGGGCGCCCGACCCCGGGATCGCCGAGGCGTACGCGGTGCTGCAGGAGGCGCAGCGTCTGGCCCGGGAGGCGGTGCGCCCTGGCGTCGCGATCGGCGAGGTCGACGCCGCGGCCCGCGAACACCTCGCGGCCGCGGGGCTCGGGGAGTTGTTCATCCACCGAACCGGACACGGGATCGGTCTGGGGCTGCACGAGCCCCCGTTCGTCGCGCCCGGGGCCGACACCGTGCTGGCGGAGGGCATGGTGTTCTCCGTCGAGCCCGGGATCTACACGGCGGA
>NZ_JAALED010000311.1:0-4087 GCF_014145155.1 Dietzia sp. B19
GCAGCCTGCCGGTGACGCGTGCGGACCTGCGCCGCTACGCGGACGCCTCGGGGGACCACAACCCCATCCACCTCAGTGACGAGGCCGCCCGCGAGCTCGGTCTGCCCGGCGTGGTCGCGCACGGGATGCTGACCTCGGCGCTGGCGATCGGGGTCGTGGCCGAGTGGGCCGGGGGAGCGGACCGGGTGGTGGCCACCTCGATCCGGTTCGCCGGACCGGTCGTGGTCCCCGCCGACGCCCCGGCCCTGTTGGAGGTGGCCGGCACGGTGAGGAGGGTCGCCGCCGACGGTTCCACGGCAGACGTGGCCCTCACGGTCACCTGCGGCGGGGCCAAGGTGTTCGGCAAGGCGATCGTGACCGTCGCCCTCGACGGCGCCGATCGAGCGATTTAGAGCCACTGCCGGGGCTGACGTACACTTGCCACGCCCGACCGCCCGCGGTCGCGGCCCACGCTGCCTGAGGCAGCCGCCGACACTGTAGAGTCGAGGCGTTCGTGCGGTCCGCGATTCGTGAGACGGCACGGGTGGCCGGGAGACCGGCCGAAGGGGCGTAGCTCAATTGGCAGAGCAGCGGTCTCCAAAACCGCAGGTTGCAGGTTCAAGTCCTGTCGCCCCTGCCCTTCCCGCCAGCCACAGTCGACCCGGAGGTAACGCGTGAGTCAGGATCGCGACGACGACACCAGCGGCGCGCGCGGTTCCGACGGCGCGGCCGGTACCACCGGTGCCGCTGTTCCGACGGGCTCTGCTGTTCCGACAGGCAAAGCCGGCCGGAGCGACACCACCGTCGCCAATCGTGTCCGCACCGATGCGGACACCGCGGAGGACACGCGGGCCAACCGCGCGAATCCGTTCCAGTACATCGGGCAGGTCATCGAGGAGCTGCGTAAGGTCATCTGGCCCACGCGCAACCAGATGGTCACTTACACCATCGTGGTGTTCCTGTTCCTGATCTTCATGACCGCGCTGGTCTCCGGCGTCGACTTCGGCGCGGGCAAGCTCGTCGAGCTCGTCTTCGACCGCTGACACCCGCCGCTGGAGGTCCGGGACGAGATCCGGACCGCCGAACTTCGAGAGGACCGCAATTTCAGTGAGCGACATCGAGCAGAGCCCCGAATCCGAGGACGTCGAGCAGAGCCCGGCTGCCGCCGAGCAGGCCGAGACCGCGGCGGATGCGGTGCTCGGTGACACCTCCGCGGACCCCTCCGACGTCGCGGTCCCGCCGACCGCCGAGGCCGTGGCGGATGCCATCGACGCGGTCGCCGGCACCGATGAGGACGCCGACGAGGTCGCCGACGTCACCGATGAGGCCGACGCCGCGGAGGGATCCGAGTCGGCAGAGGCCCCCGCCGAGGAGGCGGCGCCCGCGATCGATCCCGTCATCGCCTTCAAGCGCCAGCTGCGCAAGCTCCCCGGCGACTGGTTCGTCGTCCACTCGTACGCCGGGTACGAGAACAAGGTCAAGGCCAATCTCGAGACCCGCGCGGTCACCCTCGGCGCGGAGGACAAGATCTATCAGGTCGAGGTCCCCATCGAGGAGTACACCGAGGTCAAGAACGGCCAGAAGAAGGTCGCCAACCGCAAGGTCCTGCCCGGCTACGTCCTGGTGCGTATGGACCTCGACGACGAGTCATGGGGTGTCGTCCGCAACACCCCCGGCGTGACCGGGTTCGTCAGCGCGACCGGCGGTGCGGCCGGTGCGCCCACCCCGCTCTCGCTGAGCGACGTGGCCAAGTTCCTGGCCCCCAAGCCGGAGAAGAAGGCCGCCACCCCCGGTGGCGAGGCCGACGGTGGACTGGTCCCGCAGACCGTCGAGGTGGAGTTCACGGTCGGCGAGTCGGTCACCGTCATGGACGGCCCGTTCGCCACCCTGCCCGCCAGCATCTCCGAGGTCGATCCGACCTCGCAGAAGCTCAAGGTGCTCGTGTCCATCTTCGGTCGCGAGACCCCGGTGGAGCTCGGATTCTCCCAGGTGGAGAAGATCGACTGACCAGCGCGATCACCCCGACGGCCCGCCCCGCGCACACCGCGCGCGGCGGGTCCCGTCGTTTCGGGGATCGCGCCACGGTGCGCCGGATCGGATTAGCCGTTGCACGTCGATTGCACGTAGACTCTCCAAGGTTGTGCCTGCGCCCCCGCATGCCCTGCCCGACGGGCGGGCCTGAGGGGAGCGGCGCACACGACAGTCGGCCTCCCACGTGTACAGCGTGGAGCCGAGATCCAGTCGAAGAATCAGGAAGACGATGCCTCCGAAGAAGAAGAAGGTCTCAGGGCTGATCAAGCTCCAGATCAACGCCGGCGCAGCCAACCCGGCACCGCCGGTCGGCCCGGCTCTGGGTGCCCATGGTGTCAACATCATGGAGTTCTGCAAGGCCTACAACGCAGCCACCGAGAACCAGCGCGGGAACGTCGTGCCGGTCGAGATCACGGTCTACGAGGACCGTTCTTTCGACTTCAAGCTCAAGACGCCGCCGGCCGCCAAGCTCCTGCTCAAGGCCGCCGGCCTGCAGAAGGGTTCGGGCACCCCGCACTCCGCCAAGGTCGGCAAGGTCTCCATGGACCAGGTCCGCGAGATCGCGCAGACCAAGATGGAGGACCTCAACGCCAACGACGTCGACCAGGCCGCGAAGATCATCGCCGGCACCGCCCGCTCCATGGGCATCACGGTCGAGGCCTGACCTCCACCACCACACATCACCGTGGGAGGGCAGCTCAGGCCCGCACCACACCCGACCGTCGCAGAGAACACGCGGCAGGAATGGAACTCTCATGAGCAAGAACAGCAAGGCCTACAAGGCCGCAGCTGACAAGGTCGACCGCACCAAGCTGTACTCGCCTCTGGATGCCCTGGCACTGGCCAAGGACACCTCCTCGACGAAGATGGACGCCACCGTCGAGGTCGCCATGCGACTTGGCGTCGACTCCCGCAAGGCGGACCAGATGGTCCGCGGCACCGTGAATCTTCCCAACGGTACCGGTAAGACCGCCCGCGTCATCGTCTTCGCCGCGGGCGAGAAGGCCACCGAGGCCGAGGCCGCCGGCGCCGACGTCGTGGGCTCCGACGACCTCATCGAGCGGATCCAGGGCGGCTGGCTCGACTTCGACGCCGCGATCGCCACGCCGGACCAGATGGCCAAGGTCGGCCGTGTGGCCCGCGTGCTCGGCCCGCGTGGCCTCATGCCGAACCCCAAGACGGGCACCGTCACCATGGACGTGACCAAGGCCGTCAGCGACATCAAGGGCGGCAAGGTCACCTTCCGCACCGACAAGGCCAACAACCTGCACTTCATCGTGGGCAAGGCGTCGTTCTCCACCGAGCAGCTCACGGAGAACTACCAGGCCGCGATCGACGAGGTCATGCGTCTCAAGCCGTCCTCCTCCAAGGGCCGCTACCTGCAGAAGATCACCGTGTCCACCACGACCGGACCCGGCATCCCGGTCGACCCCTCGGCGATCTCCAAGCTCCTCGAGGCGGGCACCGACTCCCAGTGAGTTGATCCCCCGGTAGGAGGGCCCCGCGACCGTTCACGGCGCGGGGCCCTTCGCTGTCAGGGATGTCCCGGCCGTCATACCCCGGCCGTCATACCCCGGCCGCACCCGCGGGTACCGTCATCGCCAGGATCTCCCAGGCCGCCATGGGACCCGGCACACCGCACCACACGGCGGTCCCGGATGCGGAAGGACACCCCCATGAACACGCGGTCCAACGGAGACGTGGCAGTGCGCGACGTCGCCCTGAGGGACGGACTCCAGCTGACGGAGGGGCGACTGGGTACCGCCGGCAAGGTTGAGCTCGTCCGCACGTTGCTCCGGTCCGGCGTCCCCGAACTCGAGGTGGGGTCGATGGCCAGGCCGGACCTGGTCCCGGCGCTCGCCGACACGCTCGACGTGATCGTCGCCCTGGACGAGGCCGAGCGGGACCGCTGCTGGGTCTGGGTGGCCACGCCCGGCCACGTGCGGCGCGCCGCCGACGCCGGGGTGAGGCGATTCCAGTACTGCCTGTCGGTGACGGACGCGCACAACCGGGCCAACATCGGCCGGGACGTCGAGACGAGCATGGCCGCGCTGCCCGAGGCGGTGCGGGCGGCCGA
>NZ_JAALED010000312.1:0-3567 GCF_014145155.1 Dietzia sp. B19
CCCGGGGTGTCCGCCGTCCAGGCGGTCGCCGCACGGGCCGGGGCCCCGATCGGCGCGGACTTCGCCGTGATGAGCCTGTCCGACCGGCTCAAGCCCTGGGAGGTCATCTCCCGCCGTCTCGACGCGATCGCCGCCGCGGACCTGGTCCTGGCGGTCTACAACCCCGCCTCGCGCTCGCGCACCCGCCAGGTCGCCGACGCCCGCGACGTCCTCCTCCGGCATCGCGACCCGGCCACCCCGGTGGTGGTGGGACGTGACGTGGGCCGGGCCGAGGAGTCCCTGACCATCACCACTCTCGCCGAGCTCGACTGCGACTCGGTGGACATGAAGTGCCTGCTCATCGTGGGCGCGTCGGGGACCCGCGTCACCGAGTCGGGGCGGGTGTGGAGTCCGCGGTTCGTGCGGTCATGACCGGCGCTCCACGGGGTGAGAGAAACGACGACGACGAGGGCGGCGAAGGCGGAATCGGAATCGGAGCTCCCGACCGCGACGCGCTGTGGCGGATCCTCGCCACCCGCCGCGACCACCGGCACTTCCACCCCACCCCGGTGCCGCGCGAGACCATCGATCGACTCCTCGAGGTCTTCGCCGTGGCCCCGAGTGTCGGGTTGAGCCAGCCCTGGCACGTCACCGTGATCGAGGACCGCGGCGTGCGCGAGGCCGTCCACGAGGGATTCCGCACCGTGCGCCGCGCGGAATCCGAGCGATTCGACGGCCGGCGACGCGCGCTCTACGACTCCCTGCGCCTCGAGGGCATCCTCCAGGCACCGGTCGGGCTGGTCGTCAGCCACAGGCCGCCCGCCGGGCCGGTCCTGGGGACCACGAGCGTCCCGGCGGCCACCGAGTACAGCGTGGTCGCCGCCATCACCCTGCTGTGGCTGGCCGTGACGGCCGAGGGCCTGGGCATGGGCTGGGTGAGCCTCGTCGACCCCGACCACCTCTCCGACAGCGTGCCCGTGCCCGACGGGGCCCGGCCCCTGGCGTACCTGTGTCTGGGACACCCCGCCCTCGAGCTGGACGAGCCGTTGTTGCAGACCGTCGGGTGGGGACGCAGGTCGCCGCTGTCGATCGACTGGGTGTAGAGCCGGGGCGCGTTCTGCCCCTCGGTTCAGGGTGAACTGATCAGCCGCGCCGTCTCGCTCCCGACGAGCAGCGCCTGATCGTCGTTCACCAGAGTCAGCGGGTAGGTGCTCCCGTAGGTCTCGACGAGCTGGGCGATGAGCTCGGGCGGATAGGGCGGGAGCGCGCCGTCCGCGTGGGGGATCACCACGGTCTCGACCAGCCCGAGTCCCCCGTGGTCGGTGAGTTCGGGCGCGGCGGAGGGGTCGTCCATCAGGCTGACCGGTTCGATGCTGGGTCCGGTGATGACCGATCCGGCGCTCGACCCGATGTAGGGCAGCCCCGCCCGTACCCGCTCGACGAGGGCCACATCCGCACCGCGGCGGCGCAGTGCCGCCATGAGGACGAAGGTGTTGCCGCCTGCGACGTACAAGGCGTCGACCCCGTCGAGCAGTCCGACGAAGTCGCCCGCGTCGTCGAAGTCTGCGGCGGTGATGTCGGTCAGTACGTAGCCCAGGTCCGAGAGCTGCGCGCGCTCTGCCGCCACGAACTCCGCACCCGCATAGGGGCTGGCGGCGTCGTTCAGGTAGCCGATCCGCACCGCGGGTGCGGGCCGGTTGACGTGCTCGGCGATGAAGGCGGGGACGGCGCCCACGCCGAGGGACAACAGGAGCAGGTTCATGGCGCCACTCTACGAGGGGGGTCGGACAGGACGGTGCCGAGGCGCGCGCCGATCACCCCGCAGGCAAGCGAACCGCGCCGGTGCCGCCCACGGCGGCGAGCGCGGTTAAAAACAAGGTGACCGGTGGGACCAGCACCGCGCCCGTGGCCCCGGCGGAAAAGTGGGCGCCGGCCCAGGAGACTCGGCTGACGGGGGTGACTGCGGGAAGCACTATGCGGCGCCCTGCGAGCTACCCGCCGGCGGCCACTGCTTGCTTGGCGGCCTCGACCAGATGATCCGCCGCGCGGCTCATCTTCTTCAACTCCCCATCGGTCAGGTCCTGATGCGTGTAGGCAGCCTTGTTCTTCAGGTTGAGCAGGGTGTTCAAGTGCCGTTCAGATCCGCTGTCGGCCTTCTTCAGCAGGGCGACCGCCTCGCTGTGGTTGCCGGTGTTGGAATGCACGCCGAGGCGCACGCAGCAGATGACATCCGAGGCGGCAATGCCCGCGTTGACGTACAGGTCCCCGGCGGCGTTGGGCATCTCTTCCCCGAGATGAACCGCGGCGTCGAGAAACTCGGATGCCTTGGACATGCGCCCCGCGGCGACTACCGCATCGCAGTTCCGCTGCCCCGCCATCACGACCTCCTTGCCGAGCGCAGCTGCGAGACGAACCAGGCCCGTTTCCCCGCGACGGTCAGGCCCTGCTTCGACACGTCATCGAGGAGGGGCTCACTTGCGTCGGCCGCAGCGCGGAACTCGTCTTCGGCGAACTCGACGATCCGGCCGTCATTGCCGGTCCACGCGGTAACTAGCCGGGCGAGTTCAGTCACCCGCTGCTCCCAGACGCCGTTCTCGTTGTCGATCGCGCGCACCAGGAACACGTCGATGTCGCTCCCCAGCGTCATGTGCCCCGTCGCCGCCGACCCGAACACCGCGCCGTACCGCAGTGCCGTCCCCCACTCGCCCAGGTGCTGTTCGAGTCGGCTCAGGAAAGTGGCGTTCAGCCGTGACAGCTCCATGATCGGCCCGGTCGCGAGGTGCTCGGCGTTGAGGCGGTAGGTGTGGGTCCGGCCTACTTCGGCGTGCAGCACCACGCCCTGGGCAGTGAGACGGTTGAGGACCTTGCGGATGCCCTCCCCTGACGCGGTGGAGAGGATTCGCTGGACCTGGCTGACCGTGAACGTGACGTCCGCGCTCGCCAGGACCGCCAGCACGTCGCCGTCCAGGGTCGGCGTCACCGTGGCGAACGGCTTGTTCAGCTGCATAGTCCGCACCCTTTCTCCAACTAAAGTTAGAGTATCACAACTATAGTTGGAGGACCCGGATAGGGTCGTGGTGGTTGGTGTCGTCGAACCCGATCGGGGAACTCAGTGTTCGTCACAGACACCCCTACCGACCTGTGCCGTGCCGTCAGCCCGAGACCACCTGCCGACGCCTGAACCCCGCCAGACCCGCGGCCACGAGCGCGCCGGCCATCACGGCGACCAGCAGGAACGGCGACGGAGCGAACTCCTCCACCGGGACGGCGGCGAGATGGTGCAGTGGCGAGAGCGACCGCAGCCACCCGGGGAAGTCCAGCAGGTCGGCGAAGTTGGCCACCAGGAACATCAGCGCGACCACCGCCCAGCCGACGGGCGCGGTCAACCGGGGAACCCAGCCGTAGAACACCCCGCAGACCCCCAGCACCAGCAGGACCGCCGGGGTGGCGCCGAGGTGCGAGCCGATCACCCCACCGACGAGCGAGGTGTCTCCGGTGACCACGGCAGCGGCGAGCGCCGTGCAGATCCCGGTGACCGCCAGGATGAGCACCGCGCCACAGGCCACCACGGCGAGGTGGGCGCCCACC
>NZ_JAALED010000313.1:0-3640 GCF_014145155.1 Dietzia sp. B19
CCGCCGCCGCCCGCCCGGCCGGGGTGGCCTGCCTCCCGCCCGCCTCGATCCGCCCGTGTACGACGCCTCTGGCCAGGCCAAGCTTCTCCGCCAGCATCGCGGCGACTCCCCCGGCGGAACGACCCTTCTGTCTGTGCAGGCCCGCCAGTTCGGCAGTGGCGCGCGCTCCGGCGGCCTCCAGCCGGCGGGCCACGATCTCGGCGCGTCCCACGGCGTCGACCAGCACGTCCGCGTCTTGATCCGACCAGTCGACCTGGCAGAGGCTTTCCACGGAGGCCTCGAGGAACGCGAGAACGTCGGCCAGCGTGGCCGTCTCCGACCCCTGCTCCGGCGCGTCCCACACTCCCTGTTCCATGGCTCAAAGTATAGAACACACGTACGACACCGAACGGGAGTCGACGAGGGACCGCCGGTCCAGGATTCGCGAGAGATGGTCGGTGCCGGCGAGGAACCGCCGGGTCGGAACTCCTAGTCGACGACGACGAGGGCCAGCCCGAAATCGCCCGCCGCATCGGTCCACACCGCCTGACCGCCGAAGCCGTGTCCCGCGAGTTCGTCGACGAGTGCGTGGGGCTCGAACTTCCGGGCGATCTCGGTGCGGATCCCCTCACCGGCGGCCAGCGTGCGCTCCCGCCCGAGGGTCGGGAAGTCGATCCGCACGTCGCGCACCGCGCGCAGCCACATCTCGATCCGGCTCTCCCGGGCGTTCCACACGGCCTCGTGCCGGAAGTCGCGGCAGTCGAGGCCCGTGCACTCGACGGTCCGCGCGATCACGTCGAGCATGTTGAGGTTGAACTCGGCGGTGACCCCGGCGGCGTCGTCGTAGGCCGCGACCAGCCGGTCCGGACTCTTGACCAGGTCGAATCCCACGGCCAGCCGGTCACCCGGGGCCATGATCCCGCGCATCATGCGGAAGAACCCGGCGCGCTGCGACTCGCTGAAGTTGCCGACGGTGCCGCCGAGGAACAGCACCAGCCGTCCGCCCGGCTCACCCGGCAGCGGGCCGTCGAGAGCGGTGATGTCGCCGATGACCGGGTCGATCCGCAGACCCGGATACTCCTGCTCGAGCGCGCGGGCGGTCTCGAAGAGCATCTCGGTGCTGATGTCCAGGGGCACGAATCCCGCATCCGCGCTCCCGGCCGCCAAGACGTCGAGCAGCACCCGGGTCTTCTCGCAGGTCCCGGCCCCGAGCTCGACCACCGTCGAGGCCTCGCCCACGATGTCGCCGGCCCGGGCCCGCAGGATCTCGGCCTCGGCCCGGGTGGGGTAGTACTCCGCCACGCGGGTGATCTGGTCGAACAGCAGGCTGCCCTCCTCGTCGTAGAACCAGCGCGGGGGCAGGGTGGGCGGGTCGGAGAAGAAGCCTTCGAGCAGGTCCGACTCCAGCGCGGCGGTGTCGGGGTCGGTGGACTCCGTCGTCGTCGTGGTGGTCGTCGTCGTGGTCGTCGTCGTGGTCGGGTTCTCGGTGTCGGTCATCGGGCGAGCCTCAGTCCCGTCGCCGCCCACCGGGATGAGGCGGGGAAGAAGTTCCGGTAGGTGGGTCGCGTGTGGCCCGCCGGGGTGAGGGCGCTGCCACCACGTAGGACGTGCTGGTCGGACATGAACTTGCCGTTGTACTCGCCGGCGGCGCCCTCCTCGGTGACGAACCCCGGGTAGGGCAGGTAGGCGCTGGCGGTCCATTCCCAGACGCCGCCGATCGTCCGATCCGTGGCGGGTTGCGGGTGGCAGCGGTCGGGGTCGAGCTCGTCGCGGATCTCCCAGCCGGCGGTGGCGACCTCCCACTCGAACTCGGTGGGCAGGCGGGCCCCGGCCCACCGGGCGTACGCGTCGGCCTCGTAGAAGGACACGTGGCACACGGGTTCGGCGTCCACGACCGGACGGCGACCCGAGAGGGTGAAGGTGGTCCACTCACCGTCGGCGGCGGGAGCCCCTGCGGTGCCCGCGGACGCGCTCCCGCCGACACCGTCCTCGCGCCTCCAGTACCCGGGTGCGTCCCAGCCCTCGTCCTGCACGGCGGACCACCCGTCGGAGAGCCACAGCTCGGGGCGGGCGTACCCTCCGTCGGCCATGAATTTCTTCCAGTCGGCCACCGTGACCTGGCGGGTCGCCACCTGTCCGCCGGGGATCCACACCCGGTGACGCGGGCGCTCGTTGTCGTAGGAGAAGCCGTCGTAGGAGGAGCCGCCGGAGGGCTGATCGTCATGGGTGGACCCGGAGCGGTCGGCCGGGTCCGCGGCGCCGACCCGGGCGACCCCCTCGACGACGTCGAGCCAGCCCGTCTCCCCCGGTGCCGCGGCGACCGGGTCCGCGGACCTGTGCACGTAGACGGGGTCGGTCGGATTGTGCGAGAAGAGGTGTTTGGCATCCATGAGCATCAGTTCCTGATGCTGCTGCTCGTGGTGGCAGCCCAACTCGAGCAGCTCCAGCCCACGGTCGTCGACCCGGCCCGCCTCGAGCGCGGCCACCACCGCGTCGTCGACGCGTGCCCGGAAGTCGCCGATCTCCGCCACCGACGGGCGGGTGATGAGCCCCCGCTGGGGTCGGGGCTGCCGCGGGCCGACGGCCTCGTAGTACGAGTTGAACAGGAACCGGAAGACCGGCTCGGGCGAGGAATAGCCCGGCAGCCGACCCAGCACGAACTCCTCGAAGAACCACGTGGTGTGCGCCCGGTGCCAGGCCGCGGGGCTGGCGGCGGTCATCGACTGCGGCACCTGGTCCTCGGCGCTGAGACGGGAGGCCAGCAGGTCGGTGAGCCGGCGGACGTGCAGGAACTTCTCGACCGCGGCCCCGGCGCTGCGCCCCGGAACCGTCTGTGGCCCTTCGGTGGTGACATCTCCGACAGTCATGGGATCTCCCCCGGGTTCGTGGTCGGCGGTCGGACTGCCGCCAGACTAACCACGGGGTGGTTCGGTGCCCACCGCTGTTCGGATGACCCGGCCTGCTAGATCGCACCGCCGGGGAACGGCACCGGGGCCGCGGCCGTGAGGTTGCGCCGCTCGTGCTCGAGGAGCCGGAGGCGGTACTCGGGGCAGTTGCCCATCCCGCCGTCGGCGCGGATCACCCGGTGCACCGGGATGACGAACGGCACCGGCACGAGGGTGCACAACCGCCCCACCCGGCGGGCGTTGCGGGGCCGGCCCGCGTCCACGCTGACCTGCCCGTAGGTCGAGGTCTCCCCGTACGGGATGTGCTGGATCTCGCGGTAGGCCTCGCGGGAGAACGCGTCGTGCACACCGGCGGCGGCCCAGTCCACCGGAACGGTGAACTCACGCAACCGGCCCGCACAGTAGGCCTCGAGCTGGTCCGCCACCCGGTCGAGGTGCTCAGCGGCCGCGCCGGGCTCGGACCTGTTCACCTCGTCGTCGTCGGACGGTTCCACGGCCAGCCACGACGCGACGTCCCCGTCCACGCCACTCGGGTCCGGCCCCACCTGGTCCAGGCGCGCCAGGCCTCGAGGGGTGGCCTCGACGATCATCCGGCCGGCGGCCGTGTCGAGTACCCGGACGGACCTACCGGCGGTCCCGCGGGGCGACGTCACGCCTCACACCACGCTCGGCCGGTCCGGGTTGGTCACGTCGGCGTCGGCGGAGTCGAGGAGCGCGAACAGCGCGTCGGCGCCGTCGCGGGCGATCGCCGACAT
>NZ_JAALED010000314.1:0-11938 GCF_014145155.1 Dietzia sp. B19
GCGGTGCCGGCCCCCGAGACGGCCGAGGGGCCGGCCGCGGAGCCGGGCGCGCCGCGCTCCGGATCGACCCCCACGATCGAGTCCACCAGGGACCCGAGCACCAGGTTCTCGCCGGGCCTGGACTGGAACCGGTGCAGGTTGATCGTTCCGGAGATCAGCGCGACCGAGCGGGGCTCGACCGAGGCGACCCTGAGCATGGGCACGAAGATCCGCCGCCGGGTGGGAAGCTCCACCACCAGTCCGAGGACCCGGGGTTGCTTGTGCCGGGCGCGCATCGTCACCACGACGTCGCGGATCCGCCCGATGTCGTCCCCGTCAGGGCCGATCACCGGCAGTCCGGCTAGCCTGGCGACGAAAGCCTTGTTGAGGTTCGCCATGCGGACCAGGTTAGTCACCGGGTGGTGGATCACGCCCCGCCCGCACCGGACCGGAGGGAGTGCCCGCAGATGACCCCCGCCCAGCACACGGAGCCCGCACCGTCGGAGTCCGCCGCGGCGACGATCGCCGGACTGCGCACCCGTCCCCGGCGCACTGTGCTCGCCGTCCCCGGTAGCAGCGTCAAGATGATCGGCAAGGCCCGCGGGTTGCCGGTGGACGAGGTGTTCCTCGACCTCGAGGACGCCGTCGCGGGCCCGGCCAAGGAACAGGCGCGCGAGAACGTCGTCGAGGCGCTCACCAGCGGTGGCTTCGCCGCGCCGACCGTGGTGGTGAGGGTGAACGCCTGGGACACCGAGTACACCGTCCGGGACGTCACGGAGGTGGTCGGCAGGGCGGGCGCCCACGTCGACGCGCTCCTCCTGCCCAAGGCGCGGTCGGGCGCGGAGGTCCGGGCCCTCGACCTGGTGCTCACCCAGGTGGAGAAGGCGGCGGGCCTGCCCGTCGGGCACATCGGTATCGAGCCCCAGATCGAGGACGCGCTCGGTCTCACCAACATCGACGAGATCGCCACCGCGAGCGCGCGGGTCCTCACGCTGGTGTTCGGTCCCGCAGACTTCATGGCCTCGATCGGCATGCGCACCCTCACCGTCGGGGAGCAGCCGGAGGGGTACGCGCCGGGCGACGCCTACCACCACGTTCTGTTGAGCATCCTCGTCTCCGCACGGGCGCACGGTCTCCAGGCGATCGACGGGCCGTTCCTCAAGGTGCGGGACGTGGAGGGCTTCCGCAGGGCGGCGGCCCGCACCGCGGCACTGGGCTTCGACGGCAAGTGGGTCCTGCATCCCGCCCAGGTGGACGCGGGCAACGAGGTGTTCAGCCCGCGTCAGGACGAGTTCGACAAGGCGGAGGGGATCCTCGCCGCCTACGCCCACTCCACGTCCGAGGAGGGCGGGGCCCGGGGCGCGGTGATGTTCGGTGACGAGATGCTCGACGAGGCCAGCCGTAAGATGGCACTGGTGGTCTCCGCACGGGGGCGGGCAGCGGGGATGACGACGACGGCCGCCCGAGAGACCGATCCGAACGGGTCGACGACGGAAGGATCGATGTGATGACGACTCCGGTGCCCCCGACCACGGGCCGGCGCGGGCAGACGCCCGGGTTGCCCACGCCCCCCACCGGGTGGGTGGTCGGTTCCTACCCCACCTACGCGCAGGCCCAGGCGGCCGTGGACCACCTCGCGGACGAGGAGTTCCCCGTCCACGAGGTGACCATCGTGGGCGTGGACCTCATGCAGGTGGAGCGTGTCACCGGCCGGCTGACCTGGCCCAAGATCCTGCTCGGCGGACTGGCGACCGGCGCGTGGCTCGGACTGTTCGTGGGCCTGCTGGTCGGCATCTTCACCCAGCCGATGTGGGGAGTCGTCCTCACCGGACTGATCGGTGGTTCGGTGTTCGGTGTGGTCTCCGCCTCGCTGTCCTACGCCGCGACACGGGGAAAGCGCGACTTCGCGTCGACCTCCCAGCTGGTCGCCGGACGGTACGACATCCTGTGCGAGCCCGGGAACGCCGAGAAGGTCCGCGACGAACTCGCACGCCTCGGCCTCAAGTGACGCTCCCGGGAGGCCCTTCCGACTCGTCGTCCGTCCTGACCGCGGTCCGCGAGCATCTCATCGCGCATCTCGGTCCCGAGCCGCAGGAGGCGTCGGTGACCTTCCTGGGGGCGGCACCGATCCGGGTCCTGCGCTTCGTGGACATCGAGTCCGGCCTGGTCAGATACGCCTCGCTCGGGTGTTCGGCCGACCCGATGGGGGATCCGTCCGCGCTGGTCCCCGACCCGACCGCGCCGCGGGCCGAACTCTCCCTGGTGTTGCGGGGCGGCGTGGACGGGCTCGTCCGCGCCCTGGCCGTGCTCGCCGCCGCCCCGGCGGTCGAGGGCCTGGTCCTGTCCGAGGGCGCTCTCATCGATCTCGGGGAGCCGCTGTGGCCGGGCGCGGCGTTCACCGCGGTCGTGCTGCGGGCGCCCGAGATCCCCGACGTCGAGGTGGGTGGGGAGTCCGCCCCCGTCAGGATCTTCCGAGCGGTCCCGGTGACGCACACCGAGGCGGCCTGGGTCCGACTCAAGGGAGCGGGGGAGCTCGAGGACGCGTGGGCCGAGGCCGGGATCGACGTGACCGATCCGGCGCGCCGCGCGGTGAATCCGGGTCTGACCCGCTGACTACAGCTAGCGGTTCCTGCGGAAGAGCAGGAACAGCCCGGTGCACGCGGCGGCCATGACCCCGAGCACCAGGTAGTAGCCGTACTCGGAATGCAGTTCGGGCATGTTGGTGAAGTTCATCCCGTAGATCCCCGCGATCATCGTGGGCACGACCGCGATCGCCACCCACGCGGAGATGCGCCGCATATCGGTGTTCTGCTGCACCCCGATCATCGCCATGGCCGCGTTGACCAACGAGGTGATCTGCTCGTCGAGGGTCGTGACCTCCGCCGCGACCTGGCTGTGGTGGTCGTGGACGTCGCGGAAGTAGTGCCGGATCTCGGCGGGGATCAGGTCGAGATGCTCGACCGCCAGACGCCGCAGGGGCAGGGCCAGGGGAGCGATGTCGTGCTTGAGCTCGAGCAGCTCACGCTTGAGCAGGTAGATCTGCTCGATGTCGACACGGGTGCGGGGGGAGAAGACGGCGGTCTCCAGGTCGTCGACGTCCCCACTCATCCCCTCGGCCACCTCGAGGTAGCTGTCCACCACCCGGTCGGCCACGGCGTGCATCACCGTCGACGGCCCCCGGAGCAGCCTCTCGGGCGCGCTCTCGAGCTCCGCGCGGATGTCGGCGAGGCCGGTGAAGTCCCCGTGACGGACGGTCACCACGAAGTCGCGGCCCAGGACCACCATGACCTCACCGGTGGAGACGATGTCGTTGGTCTCGGTGATCGACTCGTGCTCGAGGTACCTGACCGTCGACATGTTGAGGACCAGGGAGTCGTCATAGGCCTCCAGTTTGGGCCGCTGCCGTCCGCTGGCGGCGTCCTCGGAGATCAGCTCGTGGAGACCGAACTCCCTCGCCAGCGCCTCCATCTGGTGCGGGTCCGGGGCGTGGAGCCCGACCCACACGAACCCCCGCCCGGCCTGTCGTACGTGCCGGATCGCGGCCCGGTGGGTGAAGCGCCCCGGGACACGGACGCCGTCGACGTAGACACCGCAGTCGACCACCGCGCGTTCGGTGGGAACGGTCAGCCGGGTGCGTGGGGGGAAGGGGCTGGCCGTGTCGTCCCGCCGTCTTCGGATACTCGGCACCAGCGCCCCCTCACTCATCACCATGACACTATCCGGCGCCGGGCCTCGACACGATGGGCGTTAGGGTTCTGCTGGGAGACTGGCGGACAGGTGTCGCACGACCGGGTGCGGACGTGGCGAGGAAGGACGTGGTCGAGTGCGGCGGACGGGGGAGCGGGCCGGAGTACGCGGACTGGCGATCGCCGGGGTTGCGGTGGTGGCACTGACCGGATGCCAGGCGCAGTCGTCGATCGTCCCCGCCCACGAGTCCGATCCGGTCGTGGTGATCGAGACCGCGTCCTTCGGTGAGGCCGAGGTCGTCGGCCACATCTACGGCAACGCCCTGTTGAGATCGGGCTCCCGGGTCACTCTGCGTCCGCAGTCGGGAGACCAGGCCGAGGTCCTCGAGTCGGTGACGACGGGAGACGCCACGTTCACCATCGGGTTCACCGGCGAGTTGCTCCGGGCGTTCGATCCGGGCTCCACCGTGGTCGAGGCCGACGAGGTGTACACCGCGATGATGGCCGCCCTCCCCGAGGGTGTCACCGCAGCCGACCCGGCTCCCGCCGAGGACGCCCCCGTCTACGTGGTGACCCGGCACACCTCGGAGACGCGCGGTCTGCGGACCATGTCCGACCTCGCCGGACGCTGCGGGGAGTTCACACTGGGCGCACGCCAGGAGGCGCTCGCGGACCGTGAGCTCGCCACCGCGGTGGGTGGGACGTACGACTGCGGGTTCGGGCGGAGGGTGGCGCTGGGCCCGAACCCGCGCGCGGTGTTCGACGCACTGCGCGCGGGGGAGATCGGCGTGGGGCTGGTCCAGTCGACCGACCCGGTCCTGGATCCCGACGACATGGTGCCGCTGGACGACGACGAGGACGCCATCCTGGCCCAACACGTCGTCCCGGTGTTCCGCAAGGGCTCACTCTCCGAGGACCAACTCGCCCTGGTCAACCGGATCAGCGGCGAGCTGACCACGGAGGACGTGCGGGAGCTCCTGCTCGGGGTGGAGTTCGGCACCTCCACCCCGACCGATCTCGCCAACTACTGGCTGGACTCGCACGACTACTGAGCCCGGGCGCACGGGACCGACCCCGGGCGCACGGGACCGGCCCCGGGCGATCGCCGCCGGGGGGCGCGGAGACCCGCGCCTACCCCGTGGCCGCGATCAGGAGAACGCCTCGTCCACGAGCGCCTTCTGCTCGACCGCGTGGACCTTGCTCAGGCCGGTCGACGTGGCGGCCATGGCCCGTCGAGACACCCGCTTGAGCGGCGGGAACTCCGGGATGACCTCCGGCAGGTTGAGTGCGAGGAAGCTCCACGCGCCCTGGTTGGCCGGTTCCTCCTGCACCCACCGGACCTCGGTGAGGTTCGGGTAGTGGCTGAGCGCCTCGCGGAGACGACGGAACGGGATCGGGTGGATCTGTTCCAGCCGGACGATCGCGACGTCGTCGTGGCCTTCCTTCTCCTGCCGTGCCGCCAGCTCGTAGTAGAGCTTGCCCGAGACCAGGAGCATGGTCTTGACCTTCTCCGGGTCCTTGCCACCGTCGACGAAGGTGGGATCGTCGAGCACCGAACGGAACTTGCCCGAGGTGAAGTCGGCGAGGGCGCTGACGGCCTTCTTGTTCCGCAGCATCGACTTGGGGGTGAAGACGATCTGGGGGCGCTTGATGCCGTCGGTGGCGTGGCGACGCATGAGGTGGAAGTAGTTCGCCGGGGTCGACGGTTGCGCGACCGTCATCGACCCCTCCGCGCACAGCTGCAGGAAGCGTTCCATGCGCCCTGAGGTGTGGTCCGGGCCCATGCCCTCGTGGCCGTGCGGCAGGAGCAGGGTGACCGAGGACTTCTGACCCCACTTGGCCTCACCGGAGGAGATGTACTCGTCGATGATGGTCTGGGCACCGTTGACGAAGTCGCCGAACTGCGCCTCCCACAGGACCAGCGCCTCCGGGTCACCCACGGAGTAGCCGTACTCGAACCCGACACCGGCGTACTCGGTGAGCGCGGAGTTCCACACCTCGAACCGGCCGTCGGCCTCGTCGAGGTTCTGCAGCGGCGAGTAGGGCTCGGCAGTGGTCTTGTCGACCACCACCACGTGCCGCTGCGTGAAGGTGCCGCGCTGCGAGTCCTGGCCGGCCAGGCGAACGGTCCGGCCCTCCATGACGAGCGAACCGATCGCGAGCAGCTCGGCGAACGCCCAGTCGATGTTCCCGTTGTAGGCCATCTTCTGGCGCGCCTCGTAGACCGGCTTGACACGCGAGTGGATGTGGAAGTCCTCGGGCAGGTTGCCGAAGGCGTCGCCGATCGCGTGGATGACCGACTCGTCGACCGCGGTCACCAGACGCTTGGGCAGCGGCTGGTTCGGCAGGATCGACTCGGATGCCTTGACCGGGTGCTTCTCGAGTTCGCGGACCTCGTTGAAGACCCGCTCGAGCTGGCCCTGGAAGTCGCGCAGGGCGTTCTCGGCCTCCTTCTCGGTGATGTCACCGCGACCGACGAGATCGTCGGTGTAGGACTGGCGGACGCTCTTCTTGCCGTCGATCACCTCGTACATCCGGGGCTGCGTCATCGACGGGTCGTCGGCCTCGTTGTGGCCGCGGCGGCGGTAGCAGACGAGGTCGATCACGACGTCCTTCTTGAACTGCTGGCGGAAGTCCATCGCCAACCGCGCCACCCGCACACACGCCTCTGGGTCGTCACCGTTGACGTGGAAGATCGGGGCGCCGATCATCTTGGCGACGTCCGTGGAGTACTGGCTGGACCGACCGGCCTCGGGGGCGGTGGTGAATCCGATCTGGTTGTTGACGACGATGTGGATCGTCCCGCCGGTGCGGTACCCGTCGATCTGGGACAGGTTGAGCGTCTCCGCCACCACCCCCTGGCCGGCGAAGGCCGCGTCACCGTGGAGCATGAGCGGGACGACCGGGTACTCGGCACGCCACTCCGGGTCCTCGATGAGGTCCTGCTTGGCCCGCACGATTCCCTCCAGGACGGGGTCGACGGCCTCGAGGTGCGACGGATTGGCGGTGAGCGAGACCTTGATCTCGTTCTCCCCGAACATCTGGTACTGGATGCCCTCGGCGCCGAGGTGGTACTTGACGTCACCCGAGCCGTGGGCGGCCGAGGGGTCCATGTTGCCCTCGAACTCGGTGAAGATCTGCCGGTAGGGCTTGCCCACGATGTTGGCCAGGACGTTCAGGCGGCCGCGGTGCGGCATGCCGATCACGACCTCGTCGAGCGCGAACTCGGCGGCCTCGTCGATGACCGCATCCATCATCGGGATGACCGATTCGGCGCCCTCCAGGGAGAAGCGCTTCTGTCCGACGTACTTGGTCTGCAGGAAGGTCTCGAACGCCTCCGCCGCGTTGACCTTGGACAGGATGTACTTCTGCTCGGCGACCGTCGGCTTGTCGTCGACACCCTCGAGTCGTTCCTGGATCCACTGGCGTTGTTCGTTCTCGAGGATGTGGGTGTACTCGATACCGATCTTGCGGCAGTACGCCGCGCGCAGCGCAGACAGGACGTCGCGCAGGCGCATCTTGTCCTTGCCGACGAACCCACCCACGGAGAACTTGCGGTCCAGGTCCCAGAGCGTCAACTCGTGGGAGTTGACGTCGAGGTCCGGGTGGAAGGTGCGGCGACGCTTGGCGTGCCGCCCGTCCAGGGGGTCGATATCGGCCATGAGGTGGCCGCGGTCGCGGTAGGCCGCGATCAGCTCGAGGACCCGGGCGTCCTTGTCCACGCGCGGGTCGGTGATGTCCTGACGCCACCGGACGGGCTCGTAGGGGATGCCGAGGACGTCGAAGATCTCGTCGTAGAACTCGTCGGCGAGCAGGAGACGGTGGATCTCGCGGAGGAACTCCCCGGATTCCGCACCCTGGATGATCCGGTGGTCGTAGGTCGAGGTGAGGGTGGTGATCTTGCCGATGGCGTTGTTGGCCAGCTGCTCGTCGCTGGCACCCTGGAATTCGGCCGGGTACTCCATCGCACCGACACCGAGGATCGTGCCCTGCCCCACGGTCAGTCGCGGCACAGAGTGGACGGTGCCGATCCCGCCGGGGTTCGTCAGCGAGATGGTGACCCCCGAGAAGTCCTCCATCGTCAGCTTGCCGATGCGGGCGCGGGAGACGATGTCCTCGTAGGCGTCGAGGAAGCCGCGGAAGGTCAGTTCCTCGCAGTTCCTGATGGCGGCCACGACCAGGGTGCGCCCCGCCTTGGTCTTCATGTCGATCGCCAGGCCGAGGTTGATCCCGTTCGGGGTCACGACGTTGGGCTTGCCGTCGACTTCCTCGAAGTGGTTGTTCATGTTCGGGTAGGACTTGATCGCCTGCACCATCGCGTACCCGATGAGGTGGGTGAAGGAGATCTTGCCGCCGTGCGTCCGCTTGAGGTGGTTGTTGATGACGACGCGGTTGTCGATCATGAGCTTGGCCGGAATCGCACGGACCGAGGTGGCCGTGGGCAACGTCAGCGACGCGTTCATGTTCTTGACGATCGCGTTGGCCGGGCCGCGCAGGACCTTGTTCTCTGCTTCCTCGGGCGGCGTGTACTCGGGCCGGGTGGTCCGCTTGGCGGCGGGTGCCTCCGACGTGCCACGCGAGCTCGGCGTCCGCGCGGGGGCCGGCACACCCCGCCCGCGTGCCTTGCTCTTCGGGGAGCTCTCGGCGGTGGGCTTGGCGGCCACGTCCTCGGCTGACGACTCGGGAGACATGTCCGCGACGGTCAGCTTCGAGGTCTTCTGGGTGTTCGCGTCGGGGGTGGCGTTGTCGCCCCCGGACTTCTCGGAGGAGACCTTCTTGCCGCTCTTGCCGGCACTCTTCTTCTCTCCACCGGTCTTGCCACCACTGGTTTTCCCACCAGTCCGTGCGTCACCCCCGTCCGCAGCCGGACCGGCACCGGACGAGCCGTTCGACGCACTCCGACCGCTCACGGCCGCGGCCCCGGGGTTCGCGTCGAAGAACTCGTGCCAGGACTTATCCACGGAGGACGGGTCCTTGGAGAACCGCTCGTACATCTCGTCGACGAGCCACTGGTTCTGTCCGAACTGTGAGACGGTGTTGCTCACGATGTTGTGGTGCCTTCCTGATCTGTGGTGGGTTTCACACGCAATGAACCCAGGCTAGACCTTCTGCGCGTTCTCGGCCTTCCGATCTCACCTGACAGGGGGATGCGGTGCACTCGACGCACGGGGGTCAGGTCGAGGGCCAGCTGTCCGGAGGGGTCCCGAAGGTGGTCGCCGCCGCCTTCACGACGGTCCGACCCAGCCGTCGGTTCCCCCAGCCTCCCACCGCCGCGCCGATGCCCGCGGGGGCGAGCTTGCCCATGGCGAGGGTCGCCCGCTTCACCGCGAACTTCCGGGCGAACCGGGACACCATCCGACGATTGACCTCCTTCAGACCCGGGAGCCCCAGCGACCTTCCGGCGAGCGACCCGCCGGCGGAGGCCCCGCCGCTCGTGCTGACCGCGTTGGCCAGGATCGCGGTGCCCGACGCCCCGAGCATGACGGTCATCACGAGCAGCTCCTCGTGCTCGCCGACCCTCACGTCCACGCCGTGGACCTCCGCGACGGCCAGGGTGTAGAACGCGGCGGCCTCGATGAACACCAGCGACTCGGCGCCGATCGCGCCGAACGCGACGATGGTGCCGACCCCGGGGACGGCCGCCGTGGCGCCCACGGCCGCGCCGGACGCGGTGACGGCGCTCAGGAAGCGGGAGTCGAGCCGGTCGCGGATGCGCTCGGGACTCTCATCCGGATGGTTCTCGCGGAGCTTGCGGACGTAGGCGCGCGCGGCCCCGGCCTGGCTCCGTATCGCCTTCCGGAGGGCCCCTGTGGCGATTCCGGCGAGTGGACCGGAGACGTCGGTGTCGGCGGGGACGCGTTCTGGCACGGGATCTCCTCGAGGGTGGTCACGACAGGGTCGGCTGCCCTTGTCCGTCACTCCACGGTACGGAGGATCACGGGGTCCCGCCTCCTACGGGAGGACCTGTTCGGTGTACTGGTTCGCGAAGACCCGGTCCGGGTCCAGTCGGTCCCGCACGGCGACGAAATCGTCGAAGTGTCGGATGGTGTCGGACAGGTCGGCGGCGGTCCGGGTGTGCATCTTCCCCCAGTGGGGTCGACCGTCCGCGGCGAGGAAGATCTCCTCGGCCGATCGGAAGAGCTCGGTGTGGTCCATCAGGTGGAACTGGTGGACCGCGATGTAGCAGACGTCCCGCTGGTGGGCGGTCGACATCCACACGTCGTCCGCGGCGGCGAACCGCACCTCGACGGGGAACGGCGTGACGATGCCGGAGCGGTCGATCATGTCCCGGAGGTCCCTCACCACGGCCGCGGCCGCGGCCACCGGCACCGCGTACTCCATCTCGCGGAAGCGGACCCGTCGTGAGGAGGCGAAGACCCGGTAGCTGCGATCGGTGTACGCGCGGGCCGACATCGCCCGGGCCGCGAGGCGGTTGATCCGGGGTGTCAGCGAGGGCCGACGGGCGGCCGTCCGGCACAACGCACCGAACGCCTCGTTGGCCAGGAACTCCTCGCCCACGAGCTCGCGGAACCTGCCCAGGGGCTGCAGCTCGGTGTCGCCCGGAAGCCGGGTGTGGCGTTTGACGGTCACGGCGTCGGTGTGGGGGAACCAGAAGAACTCCGCGTGGTCGGCCGAGCCCGCGAAGCCCTCGAGATCGGCGAGCGCGGCGGTCAGGGTCCACGGGTGTTCCTCGGCGCTCAGCGCGAACGCCGGCACGCAGTGGATCGTCATCTTGGTGATGATCCCGATCGCACCGATCCCGAGTCGCGCCGCCTCGAACACCTCAGGATTCGTCTCGCGGGAACAGTTCAGGACGGAACCGTCGGCGGCGACGAGCTGCAGACCGACGACGGTGGCCGGCAGGCCGACAGCGTGCCGACCCGTGCCGTGGGTCCCCGTCGACACCGCGCCGGCGAGCGACTGTTCCGCGAAATCCCCGAGATTCGGTTGCGC
The DNA here is from genome assembly GCF_014145155.1 of Dietzia sp. B19. Classification (NCBI taxonomy): domain Bacteria; kingdom Bacillati; phylum Actinomycetota; class Actinomycetes; order Mycobacteriales; family Dietziaceae; genus Dietzia; species Dietzia sp. B19. The sequence goes on from NZ_JAALED010000314.1 coordinate 10,620, forward strand.
GAGTCCCAGGTCCCACAGAAGTGGGCCGAGCCGGTGCAGTCGCGTGCCCGCCCAGACGGTCACGTCAGCCCCGTCGACGTGCCCGTCTGGGGCGCGGGTCGGGACGATCGACTCGATCCCCGTCAGGTCGTCGAGTGAGATCAGGACCCCGTCCGTCGCCGCGGCCGGGGTGAAGGAATGTCCGGCGCCCACGCACTTGACCCGGGTGCCCCGGTCGGCGGCGGTGCGCACGATGTCCGTGACCTCCGCGACGGTCGTGGGGTCGGACCGGCCGGACGGCGAGGCGATGACGTTTCCGGCCCAGTTCTGCCACGGTGTGGTCGAGGTCGTCATGGCTGCCGAGATTACCCCCCGCTTCACCGTCGAAGGGGGGCAACCTGGACGACAGACCTGACCGCGGGGCGGTGCCCTGTGCGATCCGGGGACGAAGTGTGCCCGCCGCAGGGTCGTCGTCGTACCATGGACGGGTGACCAGACGCCTCCCATCCGATCAGCGCAGAGCGCAGCTCCTCCGGGCCGCCCTGGAGATCGCCGAACATGACGGGTTGGGCGCGGTGACCGTCCGCGGCGTCGCGGAGCGGGCCGGCGTCTCCCTCGGTGTTGTCCACTACTGCTACACGGATAAGGAAGAGCTCCTCCGTGAGGTGATCGGTGCGGTCAACTCGGAGGTGCACCAGGCGGCACGGGCGTTCATCAACGTCGACTTCGACTCCGGCGCCATGGGCAGGGAGGGGCTGCGACGGAGGTTGTACGAGGCCATCGACCTGATCTGGGCCGTCATCTCCGCTTCTCCCGACCGGCAGCTCCTCACCTACGAGATCGTCTCCTACTCGCTGCGTACGTACGGGACACCCGAGATCGGCCTGGCCCGCCACCAGCAGGAGTCCAACGAGGAGATCATCCGCTCGGTGCTCGGGCGGACCGCCCAGTCCGCGGGTATGCGCTGGGGTATGGGCCTCGACGACATGGTCCGTGTCGTGGAGGCCACGGTCGCGGGCATCGGTCTGCGCTGGCAGATCTGCCGGGACGACGACGAGGCGATCGCCCTTCTCCACCGGGCGGTCGACCTCGTGGTGGCGGACGCGCATCCGCTCGACGGTGAGTAGGCCGGTGTCCGGACCCGGCACCGACGCCGTGGACGCCGTGGACACGGCCACCGCCGGACTGGACGCGCCGCTCGCCGCGCTGCACCTGCCCACCCTGCGGGCGAACCTGGCCGACCTGCGGCGACGAGCAGGCGGGACGCGGATCCGGATCGCCAGCAAGTCCGTCAGGTCGCGCGGGGTGCTCGAGGAGGTCCTCGGTCCGGGGCTCCGGGA
>NZ_JAALED010000315.1:0-1574 GCF_014145155.1 Dietzia sp. B19
CTGCTGGTACGGCTGCTGCGGGGCCGGCGGGTAGCCCTGTGCCTGGGGCTGCGCCTGCTGGGGCTGCGCCTGCGGCTGGACGTACTGCGCCGCGGTCGGCTGACCGGCCTGCGTGAGCGCCTCCGGCTCGGCCGGCTTGTCGTCGTTCTGCATCTCCTTGATCTCCGACTTGAAGATCCGCATCGACCGGCCGAGACCGCGCGCGGCGTCGGGGAGCTTCTTGGAGCCGAAGAGAAGCAGCACCACCGCGAGGACGATGAGCCAGTGCCAGATGCTCAACGCACCCATGTCAACCTCCGTTTGTGTGACAACACGCCCATGCTAACGCACCCCGGCCGACAGGCGTTGCCGCGGTCCTCGTCTGCGAACGCGGTGACCAGCGGGTTCACCACGATTTCACGTTGACGATATCGAGTCGTCGTCTGCCTGATAGAGCGCGAGCCCCGCGGTCGCGCGGGCGGCGATCTCCGCGGCCAGTGCGGGGTCCGACGGCGTCACCACGTCGGCGTGCCCGAGCAGGAATCTCACCAGCCACGCCCGGTCGTGATAGGCGATCGAGACGTCCAGATCTCCGTCCGGGCGCCGGACGACGTCGTGGAAGCCGAACTCGTCGAGGAACCACGCCGCCGCCGAGGGGACGACGGCCCGCTCCATCAGGACGCCCGCCTCGCCGTCGTCCTGGGGTTCCGGTCCGAGCGCGCGGCGCGGTCCGACCTCCTCCACCCCGCTCATCCGGTCGGTGCGGAACGTCCTCCACTGACCCGTCCCGCGGTCGACGCCGTGGACGTAGGAGTGGCCGTCGGAGACCGAGAGGCGAGCGGGATCGACCACCCGGGTGGTGGAGGTGTCGGAGCTGGCCGAGTGGTAGACGAATCGCAGCGCGTGTCCGTCGTGGACCGCGGTGCGCACCACATCGGCATCCGGGGTGGTGGTCTCCGGACGGGCGGCGTCGACGCCGCGTCCCCCGGCACCCGATTCGACACCCGCCGCGGTCCGGAGGGTCCGAAGCAGATCGCGCAGGGCGGTCTGGTCGACCACCTCGGGATGATCCAGGAAGATCGCGAGCCCGGTCTCCAGGGTGACGGCCTCGGCGGCGGTGAGGCGGACGGGCCGGTCGATCCCGGCGGTGAACGTCACCTCGACCAGCTCTGCGTCGTCGAGGTCCTCGGACGAGAACGCCAGGTCGATGAGGTCGCCCGGGCCGTACCCGGGGAGCCCGCAGGACCACAGCTGCCACAGGGCGTCCCGGAGCTGCTTGTCCGACATGCCGAGGTCCCGCGCGGCGTCGGCCACGGGCACGGCTCCCCGGGAGTGGAAGTACGGGACCACGCTGAGCAGGGTCGCCAACGGGACGGCACGGGGGGTCATCGGACGGCCTCCTGCGCCGCGGTGAGAATGGTCACGACCCGGACGCGCAGCTCGGCGGGTCTCAGGGCGACGGCGTCGGCGCCCTGGGAGGCGACCATCGACGACAGCTCGCCGAGGGGGGCACTCACCTCCAGGTCGATGCCGGCGCGACCGAACCGGGTCGCGGGCCCGGAACCGCGGGCCATCGCCCGGAGTTCGGCGGCGTG
>NZ_JAALED010000316.1:0-5389 GCF_014145155.1 Dietzia sp. B19
CGCGCCGGCCCCGCCGCCGCGGCCGCCGCCCTGGTTGAACAGGCCGCCGAAGAGATCGGAGAAGCCCCCGGCCCCACCGGCTCCGCCCGCACCCGCGGCCCCTCCGAAGAGGTCGCCGATGTCGAAGTCACCGCCGGTGGTGGTGTATCGGCCCCCACCGGGAGGCGCGAAGCCGCCGAACCCGCCGGAGGACACCTGCGCCCGGAACTCGTCGTACTCCTTGCGCTTGGCGGGGTCGCCGATGACGCTGTTGGCCTCGCCGACCCGCTTGAACTTCTCCTCGGCGGCCTTGTTCCCCGGGTTCTTGTCCGGGTGGTTGTCGCTCGCGAGCTTGCGGTACGCCTTGCGGATCTCGTCCGCCGTGGCGGACTTGGAGACGCCCAGTTCGGCGTAGTAGTCCTTCTCGACCCATTCGCGCTGACTCACCAGACGCCTCCTTTCCCTATCGGTTCCTGATCAGTTCCTACTTACCCGAAGTCTCACTTTTCCACCTCGACCGCCGGTGTGCGGGTGACCGCACACCGGCGGCGGTGGAGGACGAGCGGATCAGCGGACGGTGACCATCGCCGACCGCAGGGTCCGCTCGCCGTGGCGATAGCCCTTGCGCAGGATCGTGCCCAGCACGGGCTCGGAACCCTCCGACTCGTCCTGCACGGCCTCGTGCACGGACGGGTCGAACGCGTCCCCCTCCTCGCCGAAGGACTCGACCCCCTGGGAGGCCAGGACCGCGTGGACCCGGTCGGCGAAGGCCTTGAGCGGCCCCTCCTCCAGGTCCCCGTGCGCCCGTGCCCGCTCCAGGTCGTCGACGATCGTCAGGAGCTCGGTGAGGACCGAGCCCTTGGCGGTGTCGATGATGGCCTGTCGGTCCCGCTCGACGCGGCGGCGGTAGTTGGCGAACTCCGCCGACACGCGCTGCAGGTCCGCCGTCCGTTCGTCGAGCTGCGCCTGCAGCGCCGACGTGGCGTCGTCGTCGGACGACCGGTCGCCGGCGGCGCCGTCGGTGGTGGGGGCGGGGTCGTCCTCGACGATCTCGCCCTCCACCGCCTCCGACGGAGCGGCGCCGGTCTTGTCATCCACCGCCTGCGCGGCGGCCACGTCCTGCGCGTCACCGCCCGCCCAGGCGGCCTTGTCCGTCTCCGGACCGTCAGCGTGTGGTGTGGTCACTGGAACTCACCCCTGACTGTCTCGTCGTCCTCTGCGGCCGCCTCGACCTCGTCCGGGTCGACGCCGGCCGCGCCCTCGGCCACGATCTCGGCCTCGGGGGCGACGGGGGCGTCCTGGACGAACTTCTCGTCCACCGCCTCCTCGTCGGTGGCCTCCGGGTCGCCGGGATCAGGAATTCCGGTCGCGTCCGTCACTTGTCGTCCCCCTTCGGCTCGTCCTCGTCCACGACCTCGGCGTCGACCACGTCGTCGTCAACCGACCCCGCGGAGGTGGGGTCGCCGGCCTCGGCACCCTCGGCCGCGGAGGCCTCGTAGATGGCCTGGCCGACGGCCTGCGCCTCGGTGTTGACCTTCTCGACCGCGGACTTGATGGCGTCGACGTCCGAGCCCTCGAGGGCGGTCTTGGCGTCGGCGATCGCGGCCTGGAGCGACTCCTTCTTGTCGGCCGGGATCTTGTCCTCGTTCTCCGAGACGAACTTCTCCGTCTGGTAGATCGTGGACTCGGCCTGGTTGCGGGCGTCCGCCTCCTCGCGACGCTTGTGGTCCTCGGCGGCGTGCTCCTCGGCGTCCTTGATCATCTGGTCGATCTCCTCCTTGGACAGGCCGGAGCCGTCCTGGATGATGATCGTGTTCTCCTTGCCGGTGCCCTTGTCCTTGGCGGTCACGTGGACGATGCCGTTGGCGTCGATGTCAAAGGTGACCTCGATCTGCGGCACGCCACGCGGCGCGGGGGCGATACCGGCGAGCTCGAACGAGCCGAGCAGCTTGTTCTGCGCCGCCATCTCGCGCTCACCCTGGAACACCTGGATCTGCACCGACGGCTGGTTGTCGTCGGCCGTGGTGAAGGTCTCCGACCGCTTGGTGGGGATGGTCGTGTTGCGCTCGATGAGCTTGGTCATCACGCCGCCCTTGGTCTCGATGCCCAGCGACAGCGGGGTCACGTCGAGCAGGAGCACGTCCTTGACCTCGCCGCGGAGCACGCCGGCCTGCAGCGCGGCGCCCACGGCGACGACCTCGTCCGGGTTGACGCCCTTGTTGGGCTCCTTGCCGCCGGTCAGCTCCTTGACCAGGTCGGACACGGCCGGCATGCGGGTCGAGCCACCGACGAGCACCACGTGGTCGATGGTAGACACGGCGATCCCGGCGTCCTTGATGACGGCCTGGAACGGCTTGCGGCACCGGTCGAGCAGGTCCTGCGTGATCTTCTGGAACTCCGAGCGCGACAGCGTCTCGTCGAGGAAGAGCGGGTTCTTGTCCGCGTCGACCGTGATGTACGGCAGGTTGATCGAGGTGGACTGACCGCTCGACAGCTCGATCTTCGCCTTCTCGGCGGCCTCACGCAGACGCTGCAGCGCCATCTTGTCCTTGGTGAGGTCGATGCCGTTCTGCGCCTTGAACTTGTCCACGAGCCAGTCGACGATCCGCTGGTCCCAGTCGTCACCACCGAGGTGGTTGTCACCGGAGGTCGCCCGGACCTCGACGACGCCGTCGCCGATGTCGAGCAGGGAGACGTCGAAGGTACCGCCACCGAGGTCGAAGACCAGGATGGTCTGCTCCTTGTCGCCCTTGTCCAGCCCGTACGCCAATGCGGCCGCGGTGGGCTCGTTGACGATGCGCAGGACGTTCATGCCGGCGATCTGGCCGGCGTCCTTGGTGGCCTGACGCTGGGCGTCGTTGAAGTAGGCGGGGACGGTGATGACGGCGTCCGTCACCTCCTCACCGAGGTAGGACTCGGCGTCGCGCTTGAGCTTCTGGAGCGTGCGCGCGCTGATCTCCTGCGGGGTGTAGTTCTTGCCGTCGATCGAGTCCGACTTCCAGTCCGTGCCGATGTGGCGCTTGACCGAGCGGATGGTGCGGTCGACGTTGGTGACCGCCTGGTTCTTGGCCGGCTGGCCCACGAGGACCTCGCCGTTCTTGGCGAACGCGACCACCGACGGGGTCGTGCGCGACCCCTCGGCGTTGGCGATCACGTTGGCCTCGCCGCCCTCGAGGACGGCGACGCAGGAATTGGTGGTGCCGAGGTCGATACCGACTGCACGTCCCATGATGTTCTCCTTCTCTCCGCGCCGTTACCGCGCGGACGGGGGGTGGTCCGAAACTCTGTTGTTCAGCAGACCCGGCTCAAGGCTCGGATCAGTGACTCCACCCTGCCTCTCGGCGGTGGCGCCGTCAACCCAAGTTGAGTCCGGATCGCTGAGGTTTGACGCCCTGTACAACTGGGGACCGGCCCGATCCATTCCCGGGGTGATCCAGATCACGCGGAAACCTGCGCCCACCCGACTCAATCCGACGTGGCGCCCATCCACGCGCCCGCACGCCCGCACGCCCGCACGCATCCTCAACGACAAGACCGTTCCGCACACCCGCCTCTCGGGCGATGCGTGCGGAACGCTCTTCCCGACTGGGGAACGGACGACCTGAGCTAGATGACGCCCTGCGCGAGCATCGCGTCCGCGACGCGGCGGAAGCCGGCGATGTTGGCCCCGGCCGCCAGGTCGCCGGGCATCCCGTACTCCTCGGCGGTCGCGGCCGTGGTGGCATAGATGTTGGTCATGATGCGGTCGAGCTCGGAGTCGACGCGCTCGAAGTCCCACTGCAGCCGACCGGCGTTCTGGCGCATCTCCAACCCGCTGGTGGCCACACCGCCCGCGTTCGCGGCCTTGGCGGGTCCGAACAGGATGCCCTTCTCGCGGATCACCTCGACGGCCTCCTCGGTGCACGGCATGTTGGCCCCCTCGGCCACCAGGCGGCACCCGTTGCCCGCCAGGGTCCGCGCGGCGTCGCCGTCGAGCTCGTTCTGCGTCGCGCAGGGCAGTGCGATGTCGCACTTCACCTCCCACACCGAACGCCCCTCGACGAACTCGCAGTCACCCCGCTCCTCGGCGTAGACCGAGAGCCGCTCGCGTCGGACGTCCTTGACGTCGGCGAGCAGGTCCAGGTCGAGGCCCCTCTCGTCGACCACGTACCCGGAGCTGTCGGAGCAGGCCACGACGGTGGCTCCGAGTTGCGTGGCTTTCCTGGCCGCGTAGAGGGCCACGTTCCCGGACCCGGAGACGACAACGCGGGAGCCGTCGAGGCTGAAGTCGGTCTCGCGGAGCATCTCGCGGACGTAGTAGACGAGCCCGTAGCCCGTGGCCTCGGTCCTCGCCCAGGACCCGCCGTAGCCGATCCCCTTGCCGGTGATCACCCCCGCCTCGTTCCGGCCCGTGATCTTCCGATACTGGCCGTACAGGTAGCCGATCTCGCGGCCGCCCACGCCGATGTCCCCGGCGGGCACGTCCAGGTCCGCCCCGATGTGATGGGCGAGTTCGGCCATGAACGACTGGCAGAAGCGCATCACCTCGCCGTCGGTCCTACCGTGGGGGTCGAAGTCGGAGCCGCCCTTGCCACCTCCCAGCCCCAGGCCCGTGAGCGCGTTCTTGAAGACCTGCTCGAAGCCGAGGAACTTGAGGGTGTCCTCGTCGACGGACCGGTGGAACCGCAGACCACCCTTGTACGGACCCAGGTCGGAGCTGAACTGGACCCGGAAGCCGCGCTGGACCTGGATCACTCCCGAGTCGTCGACCCACGGCACGCGGAAGGACACCACTCGTTCGGGTTCGACGATCCGCTTGAGGATCCCGCCCTCGACGTACTCGGGATGCTGCGCGACCACGGGGGCGAGCGACTCGAGCACCTCGTGCACGGCCTGCCGGAAGAGCTTCTGCCCGGGGTTGCGGGCCACCACGGACTCGAGCGCATCGTGCAGTGCGGCGTCGGCGTCGGACATGGGACCTCCGGTCAGGGGCTGCGGTCTGGGGGCGATATGAGGGCTGCGGCGTGAGGGCTGGGGACTACGTGTACGCGGACCACCCGCCTCGGGCGACACCTCGGACCGAGGTTCCGCAGGCCGGTGTCACGGCCGGAACCGCGTCGCCGCCGTGCCGCAGCCTAGCGTCTGTCCGCTTCCACCACCGATCCAGGCCGCGCCCGGACCCGCGGCGGACCACCCCGGGCGAAATTCCCCGCGGACGTGGATCCGGCCATACGATCTACGGTCACGGACCCGGCCGGTTCCCTTCCCGTCCCGATAGGAACAGTGACCCCATGCGCCACCTCCCCCGCCGCCGCACCTGGAGTATCGGCGCCCTCGTCGCCGTGGTCGTGGTCGCGGCTCCGATCGCCGTCCAGGCCCAGCCACGCGACGGCGCCCCGGCGGTGGACGACTCCCGCGCGACGCCCGCGAT
>NZ_JAALED010000317.1:0-5652 GCF_014145155.1 Dietzia sp. B19
GGCCCGGGCCGGGGCCGTGGCGGCCCGCGGACGGGGTGCCGCGGCCCCCCGGTAGCGTTACCCGCATGCGCATCGGAATGGCTCTCAACTACAGCGGCGGCTTCGCCGAGACGGCCGCGGAGGCCGCGGACCTCGAGCGGGCGGGGCTGGACATCGCGTTCGTCCCCGAGGCCTACTCGTTCGACGCGGTGAGCCAGCTCGGGTACCTCGCGGCTAAGACCTCGACCATGGAGCTGGCCTCGGGCATCCTGCAGATCTACACCCGCACACCCACCCTGACTGCCATGACCGCCGCCGGGCTGGACTTCGTCTCCGACGGCCGCTTCATCCTGGGCCTCGGCGCCTCCGGCCCGCAGGTCGTCGAGGGCTTCCACGGCGTGCGCTACGACGCGCCGCTGGGCCGCACGCGCGAGGTCATCGAGATCTGCCGCAAGGTGTGGCGCCGGGAGAAGCTCGTGCACGACGGGGCCAAGTACCAGATCCCGCTGCCCGCCGACCAGGGCACGGGCCTGGGCAAGCCGCTCAAGCTCATCAACCACCCGGTGCGCGAGAACATCCCGATCGTGCTGGCGGCGCTCGGGCCGAAGAACGTGCAGCTGGCCGCCGAGATCGCCGACGGCTGGCAGCCGATCTTCTTCCACCCCGAGAAGGCCCACCTCGCGTGGGGTGAGCCGCTGGCCAAGGGGCGTGAGAAGCGCGATCCCTCTCTCGGAAAGCTCGAGGTCTACGCCGGACCCCCGCTGGCGATCTGCGAGGAGAACGAGGTGCCGGGCTACCTGGACTTCGTGCGCCCGCACCTGGCCCTCTACATCGGTGGGATGGGCGCCCGCGGCAAGAACTTCTACAACGAGCTCGCGTGCCGCTACGGCTACGAGGACGAGGCCGCCCGCATCCAGGACCTGTACCTGGACGGCAAGAAGGACGAGGCCGCGGCCGCGGTGCCCGACGAGCTCGTCCGGTCGGTCTCGCTGATCGGCCCCGAGTCGTACGTGGCCGAGCGGGTCGAGGCGTTCCGCGAGGCCGGGGCCACCACCCTCACGGTCGTACCGATGGCGATGGACGCCCCCGGCCGGATCCGGCTGGTGGAGCGGTTCCGCGCGCTCTGCTGAACCCCTGGCACGACGAACGCCGGCACGACGAACGCCCCGCGGCGGTGGCTGCGGGGCGTTCGTCGTATCGGGAGTGGGGTATCGGGGGCGCGTCGCGCGGTCAGGTGAGGTCGACGACCACGTTCTTGAGCACGGGGGCGTCGTCCCGCTCGGCGGCCGTGGCCGCCACGAGCAGACGCGAGCCGTCCTCCCACACGCGGACGCGCATGGTCTCGCCGGGGAAGAAGATGCCGCCGAACGTCACGCCGTAGCCGCGGACCCGCTCGACGTCGCCGCCCAGGACCTCGTCCACGACGGCCCGCAGCACCATGCCGTAGGAGCACAGACCGTGGAGGATCGGGCGCGGGAACCCGGCCGCCTCGGCGAACGCGGGATCGGAGTGCAGGGGGTTGCGGTCCCCGCAGAGGCGGTAGAGCAGCGCCTGCTGGGGCAGGCTCGCGACCTCGATGGTGTGGTCGGCGTCCCGCTCGGGGTACTGCACCTTCTCGGAGGTCCCGCGCTCGCCACCGAAGCCTCCCTCGCCACGGGCGAAGATCCCGGATCGAGAGGTCCACAGCTTCTCACCCTCGGCGGAGACCGTCTCGGACTCCTGGATGATCACCGCGGCCGAACCCTTGTCCTGGATCTCGGCGATCCTGGTCGTGGTGACGGCGGTGCCGGCCGCGGGGATCGGGCGGTGCACCTCGACGGACTGGCTACCGTGCACGACCTTGGCCAGGTCGATCTCGACCCCGGGGAAGGACACCCGCGGCGCCTCCGTGACGTTCATCGTGGCGGCGACGGTGGCGAACGACGGCAACACCTTGGGATGCAGGTCGTCCACGTAGTCCAGCCCGGCGGTGTCCATGGGGTCCCCGGCCGCGCCGACTCCGAGTGCGTAGAGCGCAACGTCCGAGGCTGTCCAGGAGAACTCCTGCGAGGGAAGCTCGGCCCCCAGGGCAATCGAGAGGTCGATCGGCACGGTCAGACTCCCGTCTTGTCGGTGGTGGTCGGTCCGGTGGTGGTGGACCCGGCGGCGGCGCCGGCCAGCATGTGCTCGACCGCGAGGTACCCGAAGACCATCGCGGGGCCGATGGTCGCCCCGGGCCCGGCGTAGGTGTGGCCCATGACCGGCGACGACGCGTTGCCGGCGGCGTAGAGCCCCTGGATCACGGAGCCGTCCGAGCGGAGGACGCGGCCGTGGACGTCGGTGTTCGCCCCGCCCTTGGTCCCGAGGTCCCCGGGCACCATCTTGGCGGCGAAGAACGGTGCCTTGCGGACGGGACCGAGGCTCGGGTTGGGCTTGTTGGTGGGGTCGCCGTAGTAGTGGTCGTACCCCGAGACGCCCCGCTGGAAGTCCTCGTCCACGCCTCTCTCGGCGAAGCCGTTGAACCGGGCGGCCGTCTTCTCCAGCGCGTCCGCCGGGACGCCGATCAGTCCGGCGAGCTCGGCGAGCGTGTCGGCCTTGTGGAAGTTCTCCGTCTCGAGCCACTTCTTCGGCAGCGGCTGCTTCGCCTGCAGTCCGGCGAAGAGATACCGGTTCTTGTACTCCTGGTCGAAGATGATCCAGGCCGGGACGTTCTCGCCCTCGGCGCCCTGCTGGTCGGCGGGGGCCTGCCCGTACTCCCCGCCGTACATCCGGTGCCCGGCCTCGACGTACGGCAGCGACTCGTTCATGAACCGCTCGCCGCGCGAGTTGACGAGGAACGAACAGGGCAGCGAGCGCTCGGCGAGCGCGAACCACGGACCGCGGGGGAGCAGGATCGTGGGACCCCACCAGGCGTCCTCCATGAAGGCCAGTTCCGCCCCCACCTTCTCCATGTACTCGATCCCCTCGCCGGTGTTGCCGGCGGCGCCGACCGTCCACGAGGTGGGGATGGGCTGACGCTGGTACTTGTCCCGCATCTCCTGGTTGTGCTCGAACCCGCCCGAGCCGATGATCACGCCACGTCGGGCGCGGAGGGTCTGCTCCTCGCCGCCGCGGGTCACGGTGATGCCCACGACCCGCTCGTCCAACCCGCTGCCCTCGGTGACCAGACCGGTCATCGGCGTGTTGAGCCACACCGGGACACCCGCGTCCAGGAGGCCCTTGCGCATGGCGGCGATGAGCGCGCGGCCCATGCCCACCATGTTGGCCCCGCGGGCCTTCGCCAGCAGCATGCGCATCGTCACACGGACGGAGCGCCGGAAACCCTTGGTGGTGGGGCGCTGGAGGAGGTTGAGCCAGCGGTAGTCGGACTGCTTGACCACCATGTTCGCCGGAGCCTTGGCGTAGGGGGGCTCGAGCCGCGCGGCCTCGGAACCCAACTGGCGCAGGTCGAACGGCTTGGGCTCGACGGATCTGCCGCCGAGTCGTCCTCCCGGGGACTCGGGGTAGTAGTCCGAGTAGTCGACCACCCACTCCATCTCGAGGGGGGAGTTGGCGAGGACGAAGTCGAGGACCTCGGGGCCACGGTCGACGTACGCGTCGATCCGTTCCGGGGCCACGACGTCGCCGACGATCGCCCGGAGGTAGGTCCGGGCGGCCTCCGGGGTGTCCTGGACGCCGTCCCGTCGGAGGACGGAGTTCCCCGGGATCCACACGCCGCCGCCGGAACGGGCGGTGGAGCCGCCATAGTGCGGTGCTTTCTCCACGAGGACCACGCTGAGGCCCTTCTTCGCTGCTGCGAGGGCGGCCGTCATGCCTGCTCCACCGCTACCGACGACGACGACGTCGAACTCCTGGTCTGCCATGTAGAACACGTTATAGAACCGGGGGCTCGAGCGCCACACGGTCGAGGTAGCATCCCGGTCATGCTCAACGAGGAGACCCGCGCCACACTCGCCCAGCGACTCTGGGACGCCGAGGCCGACGTGGCGCCCATCGCGCCGCTCACCGACCACCATCCCGAGATGACCCCGGACGACGCGTTCGAGATCCAGCTCGTCAACATCCGCCGCAAGCTCGCCGCCGGCGCGGTGGTCACCGGACACAAGGTGGGTCTGGCCTCCAAGGCCATGCAGGAGATGATGGGCGTCGACGAACCCGACTACGGCCATCTCCTCGACACGATGGAGTACCCGGAGGGGGCGCCGGTCGAGGCTGCCCGGTTCTGCTTCCCGCGCGTCGAGGTCGAGGTGGGCTTCATCCTCGGCGCCGACATCCCGCCGGAGGGGTGCTCGCAGGAGGAGGCCGCCGCCGCCATCGAGTGGGTCGTGCCCTCGATCGAGCTGATCGACTCGCGCATCCGCGACTGGAAGATCACCCTGCCCGACACGATCGCCGACAACGCGTCGTCCTGCGGGTATGTCGTCGGGCAGCAGCGCGTGCGGCTGACGGACCTGGACGTCGCCGCGATCGATGCGACCCTCTACAAGAACGGCGAGTTCCTCGCGTCCGGCCGCTCCGACGCGGTCCTGGGCAACCCGCTCAATTCGGTGGGCTGGTTGGCCTCGACGGTCGCCAAGTTCGGCGTCCGCCTGCGCAAGGGAGACGTGATCCTGCCCGGCACCGCGATCCGCGCGATGGACGCCGCGCCCGGCGATTCCTTCCGCGCCGAGTTCGCGGGCCTGGGGGACGTGACCATGGAGTTCCGCTAGCGCGGGGGTGCAGCCAGTGCGGGGGTTCGGCTGCGGCGCTCACGTTCCCTCGGCCCTCGTCACGTCCGGTCCGTCGCCATCGCGCGACTGGCGGCCGCGGCCACCCTGGTGACCAGTGGCTCCAGTCGAGTGAGTGCCGCCCCGTCCGCCGCGCTAGCGGAGAGCGCCGCCACCGCTCGTGTTCCGCAGGCGCCGTCCTCGTCGTCGTCGAACACGGGTGCGGCCACGCAGTAGAGGCCGGGCGTGAGCTCGGCGCGATCCACCGATCGCCTTCTGCGCCGGATCTCCGCCAGCTCCACGGCGAGCGCATCCGGCGAGGTGAGCGTGGTGTCGGTCCAGGCGATCAGCGGGCCCTGCGACACCCGCTCGGCGGCGGCGTCGTCGAACGCCAACATCGCCTTCCCCACGCCGGTGCAATAGGCCGGCAGTCCGCCGCCGATCCGCGACGGTGACGGGATCGGCCGCGGACCGTGCAGCTTGTTGAGATACACCACCTCGTCACCGTGCAGCGTGGCCAGGTGCACCGTCGCCCGGGTCGCCTCGAAGAGGTGCGCGAGGAACGGTGTGAGTACGCGGCGGGTCCGCTCGTATGCCGGCGAGGCAGGAATCGGATCCAGCTCATGCACCAGCGGCCCCAGTCGATAGCGCTGGCCGATGCGCGTGACCGCATCGTTTCGCTCGAGTGCGGCCAGGAGGCGAAGGGTCGTGGACTTGGCCAGCCCGGCCTCGCGGGAGATCTCGCTCAGTGTCAGGCCGGTTCCCGCCGCCGTCACCCGCAGTACGTCGAAGGCGCGGTCGACGGGGGAGACGGGCGGTTCGGTCATGCGGTGAGTGTAGCGCGGAGGTCCGACATCGAGTGACGGGTGATTCGAACACTTGCGCTAGTGAGGTGGTGACGTTAGAGTAGTACGTATGTTCGATACAGGCGCCGCGGGGGGAGGTTGGTCGGTAATGAGTGCGACGACGACGAGTTCGGCGGCGTTCG
>NZ_JAALED010000318.1:0-2923 GCF_014145155.1 Dietzia sp. B19
CGGCGGCGGCCGTGGCCGTGGTGGCCGGGGCCGCGGTCGGGGTAACGGGACCACCTCCACCGCCGAGTTCGGGGGCGTCAAGACCATGCAGGGCGGGGACATGACGGTCCGGCTGCCCAGCCCGCCCAAGCCGCGCAAGGGTGCGATGCGTCTGGTCGCGCTCGGCGGGATCACGGAGATCGGCCGCAACATGATGACCTTCGAGTACGACTCGAAGCTTCTGATCGTGGACTGCGGTGTCCTGTTCCCGAGTTCGACTGAGCCCGGAGTCGACCTGATCCTCCCGGACTTCGGTCACATCGAGGACCGACTCGACCAGGTCGAGGCGCTCGTTCTCACGCACGCCCACGAGGACCACATCGGTGCGATCCCGTTCCTTCTCAAACTGCGCCCGAACATCCCTGTCGTGGGATCCAGGTTCACCCTGGCCCTGGTGGCGGCCAAGTGCCGGGAGCACCGGATCAAGCCGGTCTTCCAGCAGGTCGACGAGTCGAGCGTGAGTTCGTTCGGCCCGTTCGAGGTCCGCTACTTCGACGTCAACCACTCGATCCCCGAGTGCCTGGGCGTTGTCGTCCGTGCGGGCGGCAACTCCGTGATGATGTCCGGCGACATCAAGCTCGACCAGCTTCCCACCGACAAGCGGCCCACCGACCTGGCCAAGATGGCACGGTTCGGCGACGAGGGTATCGACCTGCTGCTGTTGGACTCCACCAACGCCACCACCCCGGGAGTCAGCCGCTCGGAGTCCGAGGTCGGCCCCGCTCTCCAGCGGCTCATCAGCGACGCCCGCAGACTCGTCGTGGTGGCCTGCTTCGCCTCCAACGTCTACCGCGTGCAGTCCGTCATCGCGGCCGCCGAGGCCTGCGGCCGGAAGGTCGCGCTCACCGGTCGGTCCATGATCCGGAACATGGAGATCGCGCTCGAACTGGGTCTGCTCACGGACCCGAAGGGCGTTCTGATCGACATGGACGCCGCGGCGAAGCTCCCCTCCGAGAAGGTCCTCGTGATGACCACCGGGACCCAGGGGGAGTCGATGGCGGGGTTGTCCCGGATGGCCCGCCGCGAGCACCGGCAGATCAACCTCTCCGAGGGCGACACCGTCCTGTTCTCCTCGTCGATCGTCCCGGGCAACGAGGAGCCGGTCTTCAGCGTGCAGAACAGCCTGTCCCAGATGGGCGTGAACGTGGTGACCAGCCGCGATGCCAACATCCACGTCTCCGGACACGGGGACGCGGGCGAGCTGCTCTTCGTCTACAACGCCGTTCGGCCGAAGAACGCCATGCCCGTCCACGGAGAGTGGCGGCACCTGCGGGCCAACCGGGCCCTGGCGGTCGCGACCGGCGTGCCGGCGGAGAACGTGGTGCTCGCACAGAACGGCGTCGTGGTGGACCTCGTCGACGGCAAGGCGTCCACCGTCGGTCAGATCCCGGTCGGCCACCTGTACGTGGACGGTCTGTCCACCGGCGACGTCGGCGACACCGTGCTGGCGGACCGCACCGCGCTGTCCGAGGACGGCTTCATCGTCGCCACGGTGGTGGTGGACCCCCGCACCGGTCGACCGGTGAGCAAGCCCCAGATCATCGCCAAGGGATTCACCGACGAGCCGGGCGCGTTGGCGCCGGTCGTCGAGCTGGTCGAGAACGCACTGTGGGACCTGGCAGGGGAGGGTGAGACCGACCCCTACCGACTCGCGCAGGCGGTCCGCCGCACCGTGGGCACCTGGGTCTCCGACAAGTGGCGTCGCAAGCCCATGATCGTGCCCACCGTCATCACCTCCGTGGCAGCGCAGGACTGAGTCCGGTGAACCCCGACCGGCGGACACTGGCGCAACGGGAGCGCAGCGCTCTCGTCGAGACGATGCGCGCCGCCGGGCCGGAGGCACCGACGCTGTGCGCCGGGTGGACGAGCCGGGATCTCGCGGCGCACCTGGTGGTGCGGGAGGCACGTCCCGACGCCGCCGCGGGAATCGTCCTGCCGGCGCTCGCCTCGCGGATGGAGGAACTGCGCCTCCGTGAGGCCGAGCGTCCGTGGGACGAACTGCTCGAGAAGATCGCGGCTGGTGCACCGTGGTACTCGCCGCTCCGCTACGCAGACCGGGTGGCCAACGCCGCGGAGTACCTCGTCCACCACGAGGACGTCCGCCGGGCCGGTGGCGAATGGACGACGCGGGAGTTCGACGTCGAGGACCTCGATCGCATCTGGGCGCTGGGCACCACGGTGGCCAGGACGTTCCTCCGTCGGGTGTCCGCCCGGGTCGACCTGCGCACCCCACCGGGCATCACGTTGACCAAGTCCGGTGCGGTGTCCACGGGCGCCGCGTTGGCCCCGATGGTCAGTGTGACGGCCGCCCCCGTCGAGTTGATCCTGTGGGCGTTCGGCAGGGACGCTGTGGACGTGGACATCTCCGGAGCCCAGGGGGGCATCGACGCGGTCCGGGCGGTACCGAGGGGCTTCTGACCGACCCCGGCCCGTGTGGCTGCTGTTACCAATGGGGTCCGAGAAGATAGAGTGACCCCCATGGCACCCAGCTCGAACACGCGATCCACCCGTGCCCCCGGTGGACGACGCCCGGCCTCGAAGTCCGGCGCACAGCGATCCACCGCGTCCACCTCGTCGTCGTCACGGTCAGGCGGTTCCCGTCGCGGCGCCGTCGTCTCCACCCCGAAGTCGGGCACCCGCGGCGGTTCCCGCGTGGTCACCCCACCTCCGGAGCGGACGTCCGGTGCCTTCGGCGCCGTCGGGCGCGGTCTGCGTGGCGGGTGGTCGGGTGTGGCGAAGGGGGTCGGTCACGGGGTGCGCGGGCTGCGAGGCGGAACCGACGACGAGCGCGTGGCACCACCGCACCGTCGTGACGGGCTCGGGTTGATCCTCGTCGGCATCGCGATCGTCTTCGCGGGAGCGGTGTGGTTCGGTGCGGCGGGGA
>NZ_JAALED010000032.1:0-612 GCF_014145155.1 Dietzia sp. B19
GACGATCAGTCACTGCAGCTCCTCCTGCCCCGCGGTGCCGCTGCTCGGGCTCGGGCCTCCTGTGAGGGCGGCGAGGCTGAACTGCTCGGGCCCGGCCAGATGCGCCCCGGTGGTATCTCGCCGACCCGGTGGCGGCTCCAGCCGGTCCGTCGTAGCCGCCACCGCCGGCTGCGTGGTGGTGGGCCGGGCGGCGGCCTGGGTCCTCAGGGCCGCCAGCTGCTGCTTGACGGCGGTGTAGCTGATCGCCCGGCGGGAGGTCTCGGAGACGAGTTGGCCACAGGCCCGCTCGAGCAGCATCTTGTTGTCCCCGCGGGCCAGGGCGAGGATGTTCTGGCACGAGCGATAGCCCTGAGCCTCGATCCGCTGGCGATCGAGGACCTCGCTGATCGCGGCGACGGTGTGCGGTCCGATCTTGTGGGCCTGGCGCACGAAGTACGCCCGCGACCATAGGTCCGAGGTCTGCAGATGCTGCGCGGGAACATGGTCAGGGTCGGTCACGAAGGAATGTCGCCTACCGGAGACGGCGTGGGAGGCGATGACCTCCCCGCCAGCCATGACCGTGAGTGTGGGGCCGGTGATCTTCACATCGACGTGCTGGCCAGCGAAGGTGTA
>NZ_JAALED010000032.1:957-1831 GCF_014145155.1 Dietzia sp. B19
GGCAGCGGTCTGGTGATACTCGAGGAAGTCCCGGTACTCACGGTTGACCTCGCGGGCCCGGTCACCGCGGGCGATCTGGTTCGACGCCGTCGAGGCGTTGTCCGGGACGATCACCTGCGCCGCGCCGCCGAAGTACTCGAACGCCCGCAAGTGCGCGTCGAGCCAGTTCGGCATCTTCTCGTCCAGACAGCCGCAGGCGAAGACCATCCCCGAGTACGGAAGCGACGCCACGAACACCGACACTGTGGTCTTGGTGCCGGTGACGGGATCGAAGATGGCCATCTTCGTGCCCGCCCAGTCGACCTGCATCGTGTGCCCGGGCACGTGCGCGATCCGCATCGTCAGCTCGTTGACCTCGACGTACTCGCCGATGATCTGGCAGAACCGCTGGTAGCTGTAGTGCCGCTGCCCCGGCGTGCCGTCAGTGTCGAGGTAGTTGGCCCACAGCACCCGCAGCGGCAGCTTCTTCTTGCCCGTGCGCTTCTTCACGGCAGCCGCCACGTCGAAGGCGACGAACTCCTTCGACGGCGTCTTGCGCCCATCGGCGAACAAGACGTCGATCTCCTCGACGCTGAGCGCCTCGACCTGGCTCGTGGCGGTCAACCCGTGCTCGTGGCAGACCTTCTTCGCCTTCGCGACCGTGCGATGCGAGCAACCCGCGATCGCCTCGATGTCCCGGTAGGACCTGTCCTGCAGCAGTAGCGACATCACCAATCGGTAATCAGTCACCCGTGCCTCCTGTTCGGATCCACGCGCAGCCTGGTTGCCACGCGTAGAACCGACACGAGCACACGATGACCGGCACCGCTATCCGATGCTCATACTCGCGCTACCCGATCATCAGAACCCTGCTATCCGAAGCACGTCCCTAACA
>NZ_JAALED010000319.1:0-4472 GCF_014145155.1 Dietzia sp. B19
GTGGCCCCCAAGCCTCCAAATACTCATCCCATTCCACAGCCTTTCGCGAAGACACCGCGCGCCATCAACGCCGCGCTGTCAAGATGGTCACATGGATTCTCCTCAACGGCACGTACGGGACGAGCTACGTCTGTTCGTAGCGGAGCGAGACTGGGCGCAGTTTCACTCTCCCGCAAACCTAGCAAAGTCGGTATCGATCGAAGCAGCAGAGCTACTAGAGTGTTTCCAGTGGTCCGACGACTACGACATAACGGAGGTGCGTCTTGAACTCGCAGATGTGCTTACATATGCCTACCTCTTGGCAGATCGTCTCGGAGAATCCCCCGAGCGGTTAGTTTTGGAAAAGCTCGCTATCACCCGAGAAAAGTACCCCACCGCAACCGCCAGAGGACGCAGCGACAAGTATGACAGGCTTTAGGATCGACAAGTTCGCCTTTGACCCTGACGCGGTGAGCGTGTGGGCCGATACAGACCCACGGCATAAGAACTGGCCGGTCGTCTATACCCTTGACGGCCAGTCTGAAATCTACATTGGTGAATCGATAAATGGGTCCGGCCGCCTACGTCAGCACATTGACTCCGGCAAAAAACACCAGCTGAATCACGCCCGAGTGATCATCGACGAAACTTTCAATAAGTCGGTATGCCTCGACCTGGAAAGTTATCTGATTCGGTTGGCCGCTGGCGATGGAAAATTCAAGATCCTCAACAGAAATGACGGGATCACTAATGCCGATTACTACGGACGCCCTGGATATCAAGAGAAATTTGACCAGATTTTCGAAGAGCTCCGCTCGGAGGGTATCTTCACTCGCACAGTAGCCGAAATTGAGAATACTGACCTTTTCAAACTCTCGCCTTTCAAGGCGCTGAATCAAGAACAGACCATCACGGTCGAGGACATCCTCAGCGGACTCTTCGAGGATCTCGAAAACGATCGGGAAAGTCGGATCCTGATTCACGGAAACCCCGGAACCGGAAAAACGGTCATCGCCATCTATCTCATGAAGCTCCTGTCCGACATCCAGAGCACAGAAGAAACCGAACAGCCCGAAGGCGACTCCCTCCTCAGCGAGTTCTTCGCGCCGGGCTTCCCTGAGCTTCTCAAGAATTTCCAGATCGGCCTCGTCGTGCCGCAACAGTCACTTCGAAAATCTATTCAAGAAGTTTTCAAGAAGACTCCGGGACTTTCGCCTATCGCAGTACTCACACCATTCCAAGTCGGACAAAGTGAGTCCGAGTACGACCTGCTGATTGTCGATGAAACCCATCGACTCAGCCAACGTGCGAACATGCCCTCTGCGATGAAGAACATCGAGTTTCGAGAGATTAACGAAAAGCTCTTTGGAGAAGACGACCCTAAATACACTCAGCTTGACTGGATCAATCAGCAAAGCAGGCATCAGATCTACCTGCTTGATTCAGCGCAAAGCGTAAGAACAATGGATGTTTCCAAGGCGTCGCTGGACGCCTTGGTCGATTCGATCGATATTGAGACCCGCTCGTACCGCCTTTCATCCCAGATGCGCGTCAAGTCTGACCAGGACTATGTCGGATACATCAGGCGAGTGCTTTCGAACGAACAGCCCGCGCGGCAGCACTTCGAAGGCTACGAACTTCGGCTATTCTCCGATTTTGGAGATTTTGTAAGCGCGATTCGAACTCGCGAAAAGGAAGTGGGGTTATCCCGATTCCTAGCCGGGTACGCGTGGCAGTGGCAGTCAAAGAACGATAAGTCTGCCTATGACATCGTGATCGACGGATCCAAATTTCGGTGGAATCAAACGGACGTCGATTGGGTAAATAGCGCGAACTCCATTGATGAGATTGGATCTATACACACTATCCAGGGTTACGACCTCAATTACGCGGGCGTCATCATCGGACCGGACCTTACTTACTCCCCGCAGTCCGGAGAAATGAAGTTTGACCGAGCACAGTTCTTCGACGGAAAAAGCATCCAGAGAAACAAGCAGCGCAAGTTCACCAACGACGAACTTGTCCGCTACATACAGAACATCTACGCCGTCTTGCTCACTCGAGGGATGCTCGGAACCTATGTCTATGTCTGCGACCCAGAACTTCGGGCTTATCTCGCGAAATACTTCTAGGTCGCAACGGTACCCCCAGTCGGACTCGAACCGACACTGAAACGGTTTTAAGCCGTCTGCCTCTGCCAATTGGGCTATGGGGGCCTGTCGACCCCGCCGGGGCGGGGCCGGGTGGCGCACAGCGCGCCAGGCCGAACTAGCTGGCCAGGCGGGTCAGCACCGACATCGCGATGCCGTCCAGGATGTCCTTCTCACTCACCGTGAGCTCCGACAACCCCACGCGCTCTGCCATCACATCACACAGCGCCTGGACCACGAGGGAACCCCCGCCGATCACGTCCGCGCGGCCCGGGTGCATCGGTCCCAGACTGCGGCGCTCCGTCACCGACGAGGCAACCAACCGGTCGCAGACCTCGCGCATACGATCGAGCGGGATCACGCTGCCGTGGATCCGCTCGGGGTCGTACTTCCCCAGCCCCTGCGCCAACGCTGAAAGCGTCGTGAACGTGCCGGCCACGCCCACCCAGCGAGCGGCCCGGCCGACTGGCACGTCGCCGGCCTCGGCCAGGGCGTCGGCGATCACGGTGCGGGCCTCAGCGATCTCAGCTGCGGTGGGCGGGTCCGAGTGGAGCACCCGCTCGGTGAGGCGCACGCAGCCCACGTCGAGGCTGCGGGCTCCGAGGATCCGGACCTCTCCGTCAAGTAGCTCGCCCACCACGATCTCCGTCGACCCACCGCCGAGGTCAGTCACCACGAACGGTCCGTCGGTCGGGTCGAGGTCGGTCACTCCGCCGGCGAAGGTCAGCTCGGCCTCGGTCTGCCCACTGATCACCTCGGCCTGCGCGCTCGGGAAGTGCTCACCGAGCACCTCGGCGGTCATACCGAAGAATTGGTCTTTATTGCTGGCATCGCGGGTGGCTGAAGTGGCGACCATCCGCACCGACTGCACACCGAGCTCAGCCATGGTGGCCGCGTAGTCGGTGAGCGCGGTGCGGCACCGGGAGATCGCTTCGGGCGAGAGCCTGCCGGTGGCGTCCACGCCCTCGCCCAGCCGGATGATCCGCATCTCGCGGTGGACGTCCGTGAGCCCGGGCTGGCCAGGTACGCCCTCGGCGACGAGCAGGCGGATGGAGTTGGTTCCGCAGTCCACAGCGCCGACGCGAACAGGCCCGCCCCGGACAGTGCCATCGGTAGCAGTCGCGGTCACTCCTGCTCCTGCGCGTAATAGTCGGGCACGCCCAACTCCTTGGGAGTGGGCCAGTCCTCGGGCAGCGCGTTGCCGCGCAGGCCGGCCTCGCAAGCCAGGGCCACGGACTCATCGCCCAGCCACACCACGCCGGGCCCCTCGGCCAGCGCGTACGCCATCAATACGTGGAGGCACTTGACCCGCTCGGGCATCCCGCCACCGGAGAAGTCCGTCCCGAGGTCCTCGATCTCGTTGCGCTGGGACAGATACCGCTCATGAGCCTGGGTGTAGTTGAGGGCCATCTCGGGGTCGGCGGTCAACCTCGTCGTCATCCCCCTCATGATCCCCGCGGATTCCTGCCGACTCGCCTCGGCGGTGAGCCGCGGATCGGTGAGGTAGTACAGCGTCGGGAACGGGGTGCCGTCCTCCAACCGCGGCGCGGTCTTGACCACCCCGGGCCTGCCGTCGGGACTGCGGTAGGACACCTCCAGCACCCCGCGCGGCCGCCGGCCCAGCTGGGCCTCGATCGCCTCGAGATCGTCACTGGACACGCTGTGTTCGGCGCTCACGCTGGGGGGTCCTCCTGTGGTTGGGGTTGCGGGGCGGCGCCCGGGTTGTCGATGTCGAGGTTCCCGAGCTCTGGGTCCACCGGAACGGCCGGGGTGTCGGGGCCGCCGGGGATGCTGGTGCCCTCGAGGACCGACGTGCCCCCCGGGAGACTCGAGTTCTCTGGGAAGATGGGATCGGCGGGCACGGAGATGGAATCCCACACCCGCGTCTGCCACGGCAGCGCCGCCAACTCGGCCGCCCGCTGCTCGGCCGCCGCCTGCTCCACCGGATCCACCGGGCTCACCCGGTACGGGGTCTCCCCCGGCTTGACGGCACCGAAGCGGATCCGGGCCTGCTGCTCGATGTACGCCGGATCGGCGAGCAACTGCTCCTCGGCCTCGAGCTCGGCGATCGTGGCCTGCAGCGCGGCCCGCTCCTGCGCCACCGCCTTCTCGTCCGAGAGGAACTGGTAGTGATTGCGCAGGGGGAACGACACCGTCACCAAAAGAATGATGGCGACGACGGCGAGGAGCCCGATCCGCCGAGGCGTGTAGTTCCGCGGGCCCAGCACGGTGTCCGAGAGGTCGGTCCGCGTGGTGAGCCGGTGGGCCTCCGGATGCGCGGTCGAACCCACCCGGCCGGAGCGGGCTGAGGCGGGCACCGGCCGGTCCCGCTCGCGGCTGGGC